>NZ_JBAKAZ010000012.1:0-68836 GCF_038155185.1 Psychromonas aquatilis | reverse complement strand
CTTAGTCTCATGAGCGGAGGAGCTCTGCGACTCCTTTTTTCAGCCTCCCTTGTAGATACAGTCAATAAAACAAAGTACTTCGCTCTTTACCTTGCTGCACTTTACGTAGGTGAATGTTTATTTTGGCTTTTGTTTTGATGCAAGCAGGGAGACTGAAGTCACCGCCCCGAAGCTAACGTCAATACGATTAGTAAAGCGTCCGAAAGATTTGGAGACTGCTCTATAAATCTAGAATACTTAAAATCACTGCCGCCAGAAATACTACTTTGGGCCGGTGGGCGTATTAAGCGACAGCTTAGCCTCATGAGCGGAGGAGCTCTGCGACTCCTTTTTTTAGCCTCCCTTGTAGATTCAGCAGTATTGAAAGTTAACGGTGAAAATTAGGAGATTTACTGAAGTATTTATAATAGATAAAAAAATAGGCTCATTAATAACAAATTAATGAGCCTATTAGTATAGCGTTTATCGATGTAAAGCAATCAGTGTAAAGTTTATCTGGATAGATTTAATCATTTACAAGATTGCTAACAAAAACGGATTATCTTTGTCTCGCTTTGAATCTAGGGTTGCTTTTACAGATAACATAAAAGCGCCCTTTTCTATTCACAACTTGGCAATCCGGATGACGCTTTTTAGCGCTTTTTAATGAACTTAAAATTTTCATTTTATTTCCTAAGATTTAAGCTTACCAAAACGTGTATTAAATTTAGCAACACGACCATCTTGCGTAGTAATTGTTTGTTTGCCAGTGTAATAAGCGTGCGATTCACTTGACACTTCAATTGCATAGTATGGGTAAGTCTTACCATCTAATTCAACGGTTTTATCCGTTTGTAGAGTAGAACCAACGATGAAGTATTTGTCGACTGATGTATCGTGAAAAGCGACTTTTTGGTATTTAGGGTGGATATTGTTTTTCATAACGAACCTTATATTAATAATAAAAATAGCAATTATCTTGAGTATTTTTAATTTTGAAAATTAAAGCTGCTGTATTTCAAGCAGCCGATAAAAAGTTATCTTTTACTTTAAGCAATCTGTTAGACCCGTTGCTAAGTTATTCATGATAGTAAAGTAAGCTTCAGTACCTGGCTCTACATTAGATCCTAATGGATCCAGTACACCGGTTTTTGCATTTGTATCTTCAATCACGGTTGCAACTAAACTTGATTGGAACTGTGGCTCACTAAATACACACTGTGCATTTAAATCTTCAATCTTAGCGCGTACTTCGGTGATTTTTTTAGCACCTGGCGTTCTTTCAGGGTCGATAGTGACAGAACCGATTGCATTTAAGTTATATGATTTTTCAAAGTATTGGTAAGCAGCATGAAAAACAATATATGGTTTTTCTTTTACAGGCGTTAACTGTTTGCTTAAGTCAGCATCAAGCGCTGTTAGTTTAGTGATTAACTTAGTTGAATTTGAACGATATTGGCTGGCATGGTCAGGGTCAATTTCAACTAATTTTTCAGTCGTCTCTGTTACAATTTTTTGAGCAACCTCAGGGCTTAACCAAATATGTAAGTCCATTGCACTTTCATGTTCATCATGATGGCCTTCTTCATCGTGATGACCATCTTCATCGTGATGTCCTTCTTCATCGTGATGTCCTTCTTCATCATGATCTGCATCGTGTTCACCATGATGATGCTCATGTGCTTCCCAGTTTCCTCCGCTACGCGCAGTCAATAATGAGTCGCTCAATGTTTCTGATAAAGTTAGCTTTTGTGCATTTTCCGCTACTGTCTGTAGTGGCTTTTCTAGAAAACTTTCTAGATCATGACCTACCCAAACCACTAAATCTGCTTCCGTTAATGATTTTGCTTCAGAAGGACGCATCGTATAACCATGAGGAGAACCATTTTTTATGATCAATTCTGGCGTAGCAACACCTTCCATTACGCCACTCACTAAAGAGTGAATAGGTTTAATACTCACCACGACTTGAGGTGGTTCACTAGCCATCGCAAATGTACTAGATAATAGACAAGCTGAAGTAATACCTTTTAATAATTTTTTCATTTTAGGACCTATAGTTAACACATTAAAGTTATGTTATAACATAACAATTATTGTCAAAATAAACAATCTAAAACTACAAATTAATTAAAAATAAATGAAACTAAAAATGAAAGAATGTTGATCAAAAGCTATTGATAAATAAGGAAATAGTCAAATAACTATCAAAATAGAAAGCAAGGAAAAGTTAATAATATATTAAGTGAAGGAACTCACTCAATCATGACATTAGATAATGTATTTTAACAGTAAAAATATCAATCAATAAAGTCTACAGAATGTGGGTATAAACAAAATAAACTTTGCTTATTTTATGTAACGTTGAGGACAATTAAATGTCGTTTTATAACCATTTTCACCAGTAAAACAGCACTTATTATTTACTTACCTGTAAGTAGACACTTAGTCATACCGCACAGTTTTAAAGGAGTAAAAAGTTCTGTTTCTTTGCATTAGTAAATACCAAGAAACTGGCTTTTTCAACTCCCCCTTTGGGTAATGGTTCAAACAATAAGGTTTATCAAAATATAACCGTATGTTTATTCTATTAACCCACATAAACAGCACTTTAAAAGGATTCATAAATAAATTTTACGAGCCTTTATCAATGAGAAAACACTTGCTTTTGCTGTTTTGACTTCATGGTATTTTTGTTTATTTTCAATCGATTAAATAATAAAACACAACAAAAACAAAATGCTTGAAGCAACACAATGCAAGCGCCTGTGGCACCGTCAATATGGAAACTTATCAATATACCCAAGCAAATAGTGGTGAGCGAAAAAATAATAGCAATGAAGATCATCACCCAAAAGTTTTTAACCAACACAAATGCCGTGATCCCCGGCGAAATCAACAGTGCAACGACTAACACAACTCCAACGGCTTGTATTGCTGCCACTACCGCTAATGAGATCATAATTAATAAACTGTAATGAATAAAATGCACTGGTAAACCAACAACACGCGCATGACTACTATCAAAACAATACAATAATAACTGCTTACTAAAAATAACGACTATCGCGAAAATGGTTAATGATAAAACGATGGTTTGTATATATTCATTGTCATTAATCCCGAGCATATTACCAAACAGAATATGCATTAGGTGTTGATTAGTTTCTATTTTTGTAAAAAGCACTAAGCCCAGTGCAAACATACCAGAATACACAACACCTAAAATGGTATCTTCTTTTAAACGACTATTATTCTTGATGAATCCTGTTAACAAAGCACAAAGAAATCCAGAAATAAATGCACCAATTGGCAGCGCGATACCTAAAATATAGGAAAGTACAATACCGGGCAGCACGGCATGAGAGATAGCATCACCCATTAACGACCAGCCTTTCAGTACTAAAAAACAAGATAAGATAGCGCACACAAGACCAACAGATAGCCCTGCTAGTAACGCTCTTTGCATAAATTCATATTGGAAAGGCTGTATAAACCATTCAAATAGCATACTAAGCCTCCTTTTCAGTTGTCAGAGGATTAAGTATTTTTTTGTTAGCTTTAGGCTTGGAAAAAACATCATTAAAGATGCCATACTTCGGTGAGAACAAAAATGCAGCGACAAAAAGGCTGGTTTGCAACACAACTATCACTCCACCCGTTGCACCATCAAGAAAGTAACTTAAATAAGTGCCCGCTATCGAAGTAAAACCGCCCATCGATACTGCAATCACTAATACTTTTTCAAAACGATCTGTTAATAGGTAGGCCGTTGCGCCTGGTGTGATCACTAATGCAATTACTAATATCGCACCAACTGTTTGCAAAGAGGCAACAGTACAAGCACTGAGTATTGTAAAGAATATCACTTTCAATTTTACAATTGATATTCCAACTGAGACAGCCTGATTCTCATCAAAAAATACCAGTAACAGATCTTTCCATAAAAATAAAAGTGCAATAAAAGACACAACACAAATAATCACAATTTGAATAATATCAGAAGCTGTCACCGATAAAATATTGCCAAATATAATAGCTTCAATATTAATGGCAGTGGGATTAAGTGAAATTATCAATAAGCCAGATGCAAAAAAAGTAGTAAAAATAAAACCGATGATTGCATCTTCTTTTAAATACGAAAGGTAGCGTAAGGCAGCAATGCTAAGCGATGCAAGAAACCCAGCAATAAAAGCCCCCAGTGAATAAGGCAGTCCAATTGCATAAGCAACGGCGACGCCTGGCACAACAGAGTGTGATAATGCATCGCCAATTAACGACCAACCTTTCAGCATTAAAAAGCACGATAGCAACGCGCAAACTGCGCCTACTAACCCAGCACTAAATATTGCATTTTGCATATATTGATACTGTAAGGGTTCAAGTAAAATATCTAACATACTTTTGCCTTGTTATTGTTGAGAAGAAGATTGAGAAATAATGATAGAATCCGTAGATTCTCTTGCCCCATAAAAGACGGCTGGTTTCTCATGGTCGGAAATGATTGTCACGGCGCGGTCATCGTCATCATCATGTAACGTTTGCCCGAGAATACCCACTTGCTTAAGTACTCCACCAAAGGTTTTTTCTAGATTATATTGTGTAAATGTTTGTTTGGTTTCTCCCGCGGCAATCACAGTGCGGTTAATAAAAATAACTTCATTACAATAATCAGGAACGACACCTAAATTATGTGTAGAAACGAGTATTAAATGCCCACTGTCTCTGAGTTCCCTTAGCAAATTGATAATCACTTCTTCGGTGGTAAAATCCACCCCTGTAAAAGGTTCGTCGAGCAAAATAATTTTACTTTGTTGTGCTATTGCACGAGCTAAAAAGACGCGCTTTTTTTGTCCGCCGGATAATTCACCTATTTGTCGATTTTTAAGATCAATAATGCCCATTTTAGTCATCGCTTGCTCAATGACCTGATTATCTAGTTTGCTGGCTTTACGTAGAAACCCCATATGGCTGTATCGCCCTTGTAAAACAACGTCCTTAACTAAGATCGGAAAATTCCAGTCAATATCTTCACTTTGAGGGACATAGGCAATTTGATTTTTCTTAAGCGCTTGGTTTACCGGGAAACCAGAAATACTTATTTCTCCTTCGCTTAATTTAATTAACCCCATTAAACATTTAAATAAAGTAGATTTTCCGCCACCATTAATGCCCACCAGCCCACAGATGGTGCCAGCAGCTAACGAAAAGTTAACGTTTGTAATGGCCTGAACACCATTGTTATAAGTGACGCCAACAGAAGATACATCGATACTGGTTGTTAACTTCATCGTGTTAGCCCCTCCACAATTGTATTAGTGGTCACTGTAATTAGGTCTAAGTAGGTTGGCACAGGACCATCGCTTTTAGAAAGTGAATCGACATATAGAACACCGCCATAATGAATACCGGTTTCATTGGCCACTTGTTTAGCAGGTTTATCAGAAATAGTACTTTCACTAAAAATAACGCTGATATTGTGACTTACAACCTTATCAATCAGCTTTTTGACTTGTTGTGGTGTGCCTTGCCTTTCTGCATTGATAGGCCATAAGAAAGCTTCTTTTAATCCGTAATCATGTGCAAGGTAACTAAATGCCCCTTCACTGCTGACTAACCAACGCTTTTCTTCAGGAACTGCATCTATTTTTTCTCGAACACGACTGTCTAGGGCGTTAATTTTATATTTGTATGCCGTTGCATTTTCGATGTATGCCGCTTGATTAACAGGATCGTATTTAATTAAGGCATCTCGAATAGTATCAATATAAATTTTTGCATTGCTTAGTGACATCCATGCATGCGGATTAGGTTTACCTGAATAGGCTCCTTCATAAATCGAAATCGGTTTAATTCCCTCTGAAACAACCACTGACGGCACATCTTCCAAGTTTGCAAAAAATCGCGTAAACCATGATTCTAAGTTAAGCCCATTCCAGAGAATTAAATCCGCATCTTGTGCTTTCACGATATCTTTTGGTGTTGGTTGGTAATTATGAATTTCAGCACCCGGCTTTGTAATTGAGATAATATCTGCGTGTTCACCAGCAACGTTTTGCGCTATATCTTGGATAATAGTAAAAGTTGTCACCACTTTGAGACGAGCTTGAGCAGGACTACTTATCAACGGGATCGCCACCATCGCGATATAAAATAGACTGTTTTTTATGTTCATTAACACCTTCATTGTTGTGGTTAGTTACTCAGTACACTTTTCAGCATTACCTTCAGTAAATGGTAATTAATCTCAAAGCCACTAATGATAATAGATATCAATTGCATTTAAGTCAATACCATTAAAAAATAATATGCGTTAGTCAATTTCATTTTAATCCTTTACAAATACAATTTAGGTAGTGATAATCATTATCGTTAATAAAGCATTATTAAATACAGTTTTGAGAAGGAAACGCGTATGGAAAAGTGGCAAAGGTTAATGAAAACAGGTAATGAACATTATCAAATGAAACAATGGGAAGAAGCAATTTATCATTATAATCAATCGATTACATTGCTTGAAGATCAGGAGTTTTTAACAGGAAAAGATTCACTGCAAAGCATACAAGCTTGGGTTTGTGGATATCATAATCTGGCAAAAACGTATGAGCAACAAGGGTTAATACAACGCTGTCGAGATATGCTGATCATTCCATTTATGAAGCTTAACAACATCAGTAACCAGCCTTATGCATCACCTGAAATGCAATTAACAATCCACCGCTCCTTAAAAGTCACTTTACTGCCTTTATTAACGTTCGCTAATAACTACCCGAATGAATCACAGTTTATTGATCAACTGCTTAAAGATATTAATAACCCACAATCCATACATTAATTAACGGAGTAACTATGTTTAGAAAACTGACTATGTTCAACAAACTAAAAGAAAAGACTTTATTACTGTTTATCAGCATGATGCCGCTCAGTGTAATGGCCCATCCTGGTCATGATCATCACTCTCCTTGGGCCAATCTGATTCATTTATTATGGTTGTCACCGATTATTATTGCCGCTTACTTTTTATTTAAAAAATATAAGAAGAAAAATTCACACACTAAAAAATAAGTAGAGGAATTCCCAATGTTACATAATGTAATGCAGTATTTAGATAATAAAAAAAGCTTCGAACACGTTTCTGCTCACTGTGATATCCCATGTAAGATCTATGATCCAATCAATGCACAAATTGCCGTATTAACCATTATTCGTATGGTAGATTTACTAACAGAGCTTGAACAAAAAGGTGTGAATACACTTGCTGACCAAGCAGAACTACAGCGTTTAATTTCACAGAAAGAAGAGCATGGCATAGTAGTAAAAAAAGAAATAACTACTATTTGGGGTGATTATATTAAAGCACCACAGTTAGAAGCTTATCCAGAATTACATGAATTAACACATAGTATTATGTTGTTAAGTTCAAAAGCTAAACAAGGAATTGATAAAGAGGCTAGCTTACAGTTACTTGAAAAAGTGAATCGCTTTGCTGATATTTTTTGGGCATCAAAAGGGGTTAAAACTTATACGGCTACTTGCCCTTACCCACCTCAGCAACAAGTTGTTTATCCTGATTTAAAAGCATCCTAAATTGTTAAGTATTAATAAAGTCATTGGAGACAGTATGTCTCCAATTATTCCAGCCAATAGTTTTTTGTTGTTCCATCATTGGATTAGGCCTAATTCACTTAAAGTGGGATTGCTGGTCAAAGTAAACCACCCTATTTATGGATTGATTATTAAACAGGTATGCCAAATCGATAAAAATAATAGTTATTGGTTAAAAGGGTTAAATGATAGCAGTGTCACAACTGAACAGATGGGGCCAATAAGAATCAACAGAATCAAAGGCATTGTATGTTATAAAATATTAGCTAAGTCTAATTAAATGATCGTGGCTAACAACCTTGCTTGAATTGGCCTTAATTTAAGGCCAGTATTGTTTATCTTTATTATTTAATATTGTTAATAAGCAGCTCATTGATAAGCTTAATGCGATGATCATTTAATGGATATACAATGCTAACTTTTATTTATACACTGATTCCCATACTCGCATTAATAACACTTGGTTTTTTTCTAAAGCGAAGTCAGTTTATACCCGAAGACACTTGGGTTGGCGTCGAGAAACTAACCTATTTTATCTTCTTCCCGGCATTATTAATCAATACACTTAGCCAGCAATCTATTGATGGTTTACCTTGGGTATCAATGCTCATTGTTATCTCTGCAACATTACTCTTTTCAACGATTGTATTGATCTTGTTAAGGCCTAAAATAGCCCAAAATGGCGCCGCTTTTACCTCTGTATTTCAGGGTGGCATACGTTTTAATACCTATATCACTTTTGCCATCGCATATAGCTTATATGGCATCACGGGTCTTGAAATGAGTTCTGTTGCGGCAGGCTTTATGATTGTGTTAATCAACTTATTATGTGTATTAATTTTTATCATTTGGGGGTCGCCGTCCTCCACAACCACTGGCTTTATACCCTTTATAAAGTCGATCATCTTTAACCCACTTATTGTCGGTTGTATGATAGGTTGGTTGTTAAGTTTATCTGACTTTAGTATGCCAAGTGTTGCTAGCAATGTTTTAGAAATATTAGGACGTGCGGCATTACCTTTAGGATTATTAGCAGTTGGTGCTGCCTTAAGGCCTCGCTCTATTCATGGGCACGCCAAAGTCATTATATTTTCATCGTTAATGCAGTTTGCAGTTAAACCGTTATTCGCCTTTGTATTGATCCACTATCTAAATTTACAAGGGATAGCCGGTGCTGTATTACTGATTGCCTTTATGACTCCTACTGCTCCCTCTTCTTATATACTCGCTCGCCAATTGGGTGGTGATGTTGACTCAATGGCTTCCATTATCACTATGCAAACGCTACTTGCCTTTATTTTCATGCCGATACTTGCGATGTTATTACTGTAAATTGCTACTGGACGGTTAGATAAAGTCATAATCAATAGGAAGTTAAAAAATAAGCGCACAAAAATAAAATAACCTTGATAATAGCCAAGGCAATAAAACACCCCCAGCACTTTTAAAAAGTGTGACCGGAGATAGATCCTTCTCCTGTCACAATAACTAAGGATCTAGAAAGTCCATTTAACAAGTAGATTAGGGTTATTTTCTGTTTGCCCTTTTACACCAAACTTATTTTTCCAATAAACATACTCAATACCTAAATCAAGGCGTCCACTGTTCATTCCTAGGAATGGCCCTACGTTATATTTAATTTGCGGAGTGAAATTAAAGCCAGCTTCAGTGTCTCCAAAACTTGTATCTGCTCCATCAACAATATCTAAGAAACCATCTACACGGAAATTACCTCTATTAAATGCCCAGGTAACCGTTAGCTGATTATTATCTTTACGGTTAATACCTAAATCATCTTGAATACGACGGTAATAAGTTACATTGAAGTAAGTCGCTCCAGGCACATCAAGACTAACACCGGCACCGATCAGGTAGTTATTAAAGTTAGACTGACCTGAACTAAACTCTATTTGTGTTGCTACAAATACATTTTTCACAAACCCATCATGAGAATATATATTGGGATTAATACTAAACTCGCCGTAAGTATCATCAGGGTTACTTAACCTATCCACAAATAGAAAAGTCCCACCCCATGTATGGCCTGAGGCATGTTCAAAAGTGAAGACATTACGATCATCTTCGGTTTTAGCAAAGGGATCAACATAGTCATTCCCCGTTAATAAACTAAGACTAAAATTAGACCATATTTGTTCTGCTGAGGCACTATGAACATTAAAAGTTAATAGTGGTACCAGTGCTATTTTTCCTAATGTGGTTATTTTCATATAATCCCTTATTTTTTAATTTCAAATACAGAAAAGTCATCTTTCTGCATACGATTCACTGCTTTAATTTAGCCACTAACAGTAAACAATCTGAACAATCGCTCAAAATTCATACCGCAACTTTCAAGCCAAAACATTAAAAAACAAAAAATTAAAAGTTAACTAATTGAATAATTGAGGTAAATATAGATTTTCTTAAACACTCAAGGAAATAGTTACTTACTAGGAAGGCTAAAAACACTAAGGAATGGTGCATAACAGAGATTTAGATCACTATCTTGGAGCAAGATTTAAAATTGAAAATGGGTATCAGAAAAAAAGCCTTTCGAAAAAGGCTTTTAATCTATGTCTATTCGCTAAATATATAACCTTAAGTTAGCTGTTATGAATCAAAACCATAAAAGCCAGGGAAGATAACGATTGATGCCAACACCAGCAACTGCAGAATAATAAACGGAATAACACCTTTATAAATATCCATGGTTTGTACCGATGGCGGTGCGACCCCTTTTAAATAGAACAGACTAAAACCAAAAGGTGGTGTCAGGAATGAGGTTTGTAGATTCATTGCAATTAAAATAGCAAACCAAGTTAAATCAATGCCCATCATATCAGCCACTGGGTATAGCATAGGCACCACGATAAATGAGATTTCTACAAAGTCGATAAAAAAGCCTAAGACTAAAATAACCAACATTGAAATAATTAAAAATCCCCATTTTTCACCTGGTAGACTAAACATCAATTCTTCAATAATCTCTTCACCACCAGTATAAGAGAAGACCATAGAGAAGGCCGTTGCACCGATAAAGATAGCAAATACCATGGAAGTGACTTTAACGGTTTCAATGGATGACTGCCATAAAACTTCCCACGAACATTGTCTATATAACAGCGCAAGTAAAATCGCTCCAGCACCACCTATTGCAGATGATTCCGTTGGCGTTGCAATACCATAAAATATAGAACCTAATACAGCGAAAATTAATAATAATGGCGGCGCTATCGCTTTAAAGGCATTCCAGTAAGGTGCAAATCCAGCCTCTTTATCAAACTCAGACTCAGGTAATGCTGGTGCAGCTTCAGGCTTAAGGTAGGCATAAACCAACACATATAAGATAAAAGCGCCAACTAAAATAGCCCCTGGTAACATTGCAGATTTAAATAAATCCCCCACAGGCACGCCCATTACATCACCTAGAATAATCAGAATAATTGAAGGTGGAATAATTTGACCAAGTGTACCAGATGCACAAATAACCCCGGTCGCTAGCTTTTTATCATATTGATATTTAAGAATTACAGGTAACGAAATAACCCCCATCGCCACCACGGAAGCACCAACAACACCAGTAGAAGCCGCAAGTAAACAACCAACGAGTATAGTGGAAACCGCAATTCCCCCTCTTACTCGCCCAAACAATTGCCCCATCGCTTCTAATAGCTGCTCGGCTAATTTTGTTTTTTGTAATATATTCCCCATAAAAATAAACATAGGGACCGCCATCATGATCGAGTTCTCCATGATGCTCATTATTCGATAAGGCATGAATGCAAATAATTCAAACCCTTCTGCAAATACGCCAAAAATTAATGCGACACCTGCAAATACAAAAGCCACGGGAAATCCCGTCAATAGGAGTAGCAAAGCTACACCAAACATAATAATGCCAATCATAAAAACTCCCTTTTAATGTGTAACGGCAACAATACAACGCAGGTTTTTTACTAACATGCCTAACCCACTCAATATCAAGGTTAAGGCTGATAAAGGGATCATTGCTTTAATTAACCAGCGATGTGATAAACCACCCGGATCACCACTCACTTCCCCTAGGTGATAAGCTTCTAATGTAAAGTCATAGCCATACCAAATAATCAAAGCACAAAATGGCAGTAGAAAAAAAATACAGCCTAAGCTATTAACCCATGCTCTATTTTTTTCACTTAATTTTTCATAAAAGATATCAACTCGAACATGCCCTTCCTCTTTTAAGGTATAAGCAATGCCCAGTAAAAACATAGAGGCAAATAGATGCCATTCTAATTCTTGAAGTGCAATTGAGCTGGATTTGAAAAAATAACGGGCGATTACATCATAGAAAACATTAATCAATAATAAGATCATTAATGTTGCTGAAATTTTACCGATGATATTGGAAAAGCGATCAAAGATATTTTGTAATTGTTCCATTGAAGATAACTCCTTCTACCTAAACAACATTAAAAAAGCCACTTCACCATTAGCGCTATAAATCAGCTAGAAACATGGTTAAGTGGCTTAATTGATTATTCCGTTAGCGCTTTAGTGCTTTTGATATAACCGTATTCAGAGATATCAGTCCAAACACGCACTAACTTCAAGTAATCTTGTTGTGATTTTATGATTTTAGCCGCTAGCGGATCCTTACTCGCTTTTTCACTGAGGATCTCATCATTGGCTTTTTTAATAGCACTTAGTACTTCAGGTGGGAAAGTTTTTACTTGAATATCAGGGAATTCAGAAGTCATTGTATCCCAGTTTTCCGCACTTGAAGCATAAGACTGGATGTACATATCATAAGATGCTTTGTGCATAGCCACTTTCAGGATCGCTTGTAAGTCAGCTGGTAATGTCGCTAATTTCTTTTTGTTTACGATAAACATCAACTCTGTCGCCGGCTCATGCCAACCCATGTAGTAGTAAGGTGCAATTTTGTGGAAGCCCATACGTAAATCCAATGAAGGACCTACCCACTCCAATGCATCAATCGTATTACGCTCTAATGAGGTATATAACTCACCTGGTGGAATATTGACGGGTGTCGCGCCTAATTTAGCAAGTACTTCACCGGCAAAACCAGGAATGCGCATTTTTAGGTTTTGTAAGTCTTCAACACTGTTGATCTCCTTACGGAACCAACCACCCATTTGCACGCCTGTGTTCCCACCCGGAAACGCGACTAAATTATGCTTTCCATAAACTTCATCCATTAGCTCTTGACCACCGCCATACTGAAACCAAGCATACTGCTCACTGGCTGTCATACCAAAGGGCATGGTTGTGAAATATAAGGTATTAGGTACTTTACCGTTATAATAATAACTTGCAGAGTGGCCGATATCGTATTGGCCTATTTTTACCATATCAAAAACACCAAAAGGCGCTTTATGCTTATTCGCTGAATCGACACGAATCTTTAAACGGCCATCGGACATTTCATCAGCCATCTTCACCATATTTTTTACTGCATCACCAAATACGGGGAAATTGGGTCCCCATGATTCCGCGAGCTTTAATCGATATACTTTATCAGCAGCAAAAGCACTTGTGCTTGTCACAATCACAGCGGTAGCGAGGATAGTTGTTTTAAAAAGGGATCTTAGCATTGTAAACTCCATGTAAATTAGACTAAAAGAACGGCTGATAAGTCTTAATATCAACATTTCAGCGACTAAATATCGCTGGTAAATGTAATTAAAATGTTAAATACAGGTTCACAGAGTGCCACCATGATGAACTGAAATGTATCCTCTACATGAGTAAATTGTCGCTTTCATCACAGGCTAGTTATTTTTTTGCTCATTAAAGCGTGCTAGCTCAATAAACGTTCAATTTATTCTCGAACAAACCCTCGAAGAAATAAGTAGTTATCGATGATTTCTAACTTAAATACCCCGTGATAAGTCAACATATTGTGATATTTAAATTACACAAGTAACTCGTTATAATTATCGTAAAAAAGGTTAAATATCTTTTTTAAAATTTTTTATAGTTAAGAGCTGAGTTTCAAAGCAACTGAAATAACCCTAAACTATCCCTTTTCATAATAAAGGGTATGTTTTAGATGATATATCTAGGCATCAGCATTAGAGATAAAAAGCTATTACCGTTAATATTGAAGATAGCTACATACAACCTTTTTAATCAAGATTGCAGCGCTCGACTGTCTTCAGCAGAGAAAGCCTAGAGTATTATTAAAGTGTTAGTAAGGTAAGTTTTACGAGAAAAAATAGAACAGAAATGATGGGCTAGGTTATCGATATAAAATGGCTAGCAGACAGCATTATTAATGGTTTTTGATATCGCGAAAGCCCCGTTAAAAGCGGTTTTAGAAAACTATCGGCTCCCATCGACCAGCTTCTATTATCCAGCGATAAGGTAAATACTATGAAAATCAATGAAATGATCAAATTATCTGCTTTAATAGCAACTGCAGCCTTATTACAAGCCTGTGCTGGCGTAAGAGATAACTCTGCTGACTTAACCACTAATGTCAATAATCAAGCAGTAATGACAGTCGCGCGAGGAGACGTTAATGAACTATTAGCCATTGGCGATGGCTTTCCTGGTTGGTGGGGTTACTACCCTGCTGTCATTTCTTCAAACCCTGATATTGCGAGTATTGAGTGTGAAGACGCAAGAAGCTATATCCCTTTTAGAGAGCCCGGTATCATTTTTGGTGGAACTGTCTGTAGTTTACATGCCCATCAAGTGGGTGAAACAATCCTTTCCTTTGGCAATCAGTGGACTCTCAAAGATACCTCGCAGGCTGACAAAACAATCAAGGTCACAGTGATTGATTAGTGAAGCGAAGATCATTGCGGAGCAGTCTATTCGAAGTTAATGCCATTTAATTTACGCAAAATAATGTAAATAGGATAAAATGTTATATTATTTTAATTTTTGAGCTTTATATTAATGACTTTTGATTCAACTTTAACCAACTCTACAAGTAGCTTTAACGATCTTGGCCTTATTTCACCTTTGTTAAATAGACTAACAGAGATGCAATATAAGCATCCCACACCAATACAGGCCCAATCGATCCCTTGTATTTTGGCTAAACGCGATTTGATTGCTGGTGCCAACACAGGTTCAGGTAAAACAGCTGCTTTTGCATTACCTTTGTTGCAACAACTTGCCCAATCTAGTGAATTAGACAAGCCAGTCTCGGCTAACCATAACTTTGTTTCTGCATTAATTTTGGTACCGACGCGTGAATTAGCGAAGCAAGTTGCTGATGATATAAAGTCTTATGCTGTACATTTTAATGGAGCTATCAAAACATTAGCTTTATTTGGTGGTGTTTCAACGAATACTCAAATGAAAGCTTTACGTGGTGGCAGTGACATTATAGTTGCAACACCAGGACGCCTATTAGACTTAATTAATAGTAACGCAATAAAATTAGACAAGGTTAAAACGCTGGTTCTAGATGAAGCAGATCGCATGTTAAGTTTAGGCTTTACCGAAGAACTAAGCTCTTTGCTGACGTTAATGCCTAAACAAAAACAAACTCTTTTATTCTCTGCAACCTTTCCTGAGCAAGTAAAAGCACTGACCTCTTCATTATTAAATGATCCTGTTGAGATACAATTACAAAGCACAGAGTCAAGTACCTTAGTGCAACGTATTTTTACCGTTGATAAGGGGCAAAAAACTGCGTTACTTGCGCATTTAGTGAAGACACATCAGTGGAAACAAGTATTGATTTTTGTGAATGCTAAAAAAGCCTGTAATCATTTAGCTGAAAAATTAGCAAAAAGAGGCATTTCAGCACAGGTCTTCCACGGTGATAAGGCACAAGGTGCGCGTACTCGTGTCTTAGATGCTTTTAAAGCTGGTGAGACACAAGTACTTATTGCAACGGATATCGCCGCGCGTGGTATAGATATCGATAAACTGCCTGTTGTTATTAATTTCGATTTACCAAGAAGCCCTGCAGATTATATGCACAGAATAGGACGTAGTGGCCGTGCTGGCGAAATAGGTTTGGCTCTGTCTTTAATTGACCAAGATGATTACCATCACTTTAATGTTATTGAGAAAAAAAATAAAATTCGATTAGAAAGAGAGCAAATCCCAGGGTTTGAAACGACGCAATTTACAGAAGCCGCGTTTGCTTCTAAAAAAGCGACGGCTAAGCCTGAAGGTACTGGTAAAAAACAACGAAATAAACCTCAACAAATTAATGCTGATATCTGGTCTGGTAATGTTTAAAAGGTAATCTTTAAAAGATAATCATTAGGTAAAATTATTTCGATAATAAATAGTCGCTCAATGTTAAGCGACTATTTTAAACAAGCAATACTCTACACGACAAAGTACCTAATTAGCATACTTCCCCTTATTTCTATTTATGTTATACGTTAATAGAAAACCTTTACAAAACAATTTACTATATTTATCAGTTTTTATGTTTAAATTACTTTTTAAAGCGTTTTAAAAGCACTATAGACTGATGATATCAATTAGGATAATCAATCTAAGCATAATTTAAAGGGACACGGATGTTATTAGTTATGGCAATGGCTGATGCTTATGGAGCCGGCTTTGAATTCACTGATATTGAATTTATAGAAGAGAAAAATACATTAACTGAATATCAACATGCCTGGTTGGATAGCAAGCCAGCAGGCTCTTATACTGATGATACACAAATGAGTATTGCTATCTGCGAGCTGATGTTAGCGGATCGCAAAATCTGGACAAAACAATTAGTCGCCGATTATTTTCTAAACGCTTTTAAACGAGACCCGCGACAGTCATATTCTGATAATTTTTATCATTTTTTATTAACCACTCAAACCGCTAGTGAATTTGTTAATAACATTTATTCCGACAGTATTCGTAATGGTGCAGCGATGCGTTCAGTGCCGCTTGGTTTAATTAAAGATAAAACAGAAATGTTAGAAAAAGCGAAAATCCAAGCGCAACTTACTCATAATACACACGAAGGGATTATTTCATCACAAGCCGTCGCACTTTGTGTGTTTTATTTCGTTAATAAGTTGGGTAAAAAGGCCGATCTATTCAGTTACATTTGTGAACAGACCAATGAGTTTTTTATAGAAGATAAAACCGAGCCAACGGAATGCGATGGTATTGATACCGTTGACGCTGTGTTAACTGTACTAGCTCAGTCTTCAACATTAAGTGAGGTACTTTATCATGCTGTAAAACTCGGTGGGGATACAGATAGTGTGGCGACTATCGCTTGTGGAATCGCTTATTTCTGTGATGAAATTGAACAGAACTTACCGGATTTTTTATTCAATGAGCTTGAAAATGCTGCTTTCGGAAAAGATTTTTTAATTGAATTAAACGACCGTTTTCTCACTACGTTCGCAGCGAATTAAAATTAATTAAGTCAACAGCGGGAAATCAATCAGTATTCACTATTAATGAGATAGATCATCAATATTTAAATTTAAATTACATATACTATTTTGGAGCGTTTTAAATGGCAGGATTAAGCCTACTAGCACTATTGGATGATATCGCCACCGTACTCGATGATGTTGCGTTAATGAGTAAAGTCGCCGCTAAAAAAACCGTTGGTGTACTCGGAGATGACCTTGCACTTAATGCACAACAAGTCTCAGGTGTAAGAGCTGAAAGAGAAATCCCTGTGGTTTGGGCTGTAGCAAAAGGTTCATTATTAAATAAAGCGATTATCGTCCCTATTGCACTCATATTAAGTACATTTTTACCTGCAGCAATTACCGTTTTATTATTGATCGGTGGCGTGTACTTAAGCTTTGAAGGTTTTGAAAAAGTACTTCATTACTACTTTCCTCACGAGGATAAGGAACAAACTAAGAAACAACGTGTCGAAGCTAACTCTGACGATAATATAAATTTAGTGGCAGTTGAAAAAGATAAAATAAAAGGTGCAATTAGAACGGACTTTATTTTATCTGCCGAAGTGGTTGTGATCTCTTTAGGTACCATTGCCACAGCAACATTATTAACGCAAGTACTGACTCTGGTTGGTGTCTCAATTGCATTAACCTTTGCAGTTTATGGCTTTGTCGCTGTGATTGTTAAAATGGATGATTTGGGTTTATACCTCATCGAAAAGTCAGGAGATGGTGCATCATTAACTAAGTCGATTGGGCAATTTTTATTAACATTTGCACCAATATTAATGAAGCTCTTAGTTGTTGTTGGCACAATCGCTATGTTTTTAGTGGGTGGTGGATTAATCGTGCATCATATTCCTCTGGTCACTGAATTTTATCATCACTTAGAACAATCGCTATTAGCAACGAATATTATTTTCCAATACTTAGCTCCTACAGCAGTGATTGCTTTAGTGGGTTTAATTGCTGGAGCAAGTTGCTTTTTAATTGTTAAATTAATCGCTGGCTCTTATATGAGATTTTGTAAAAAAGAATGAATAATAAATGAAAATATACCGATACATCCATAAAGCCCCTTTACGGGTTTATCGTATTAAAAGAGTGTCAATGCGCTTACAAACTAAACGTTGCATGTTGAGACTCAAATTGGCTTTAGCTCAAGAAAAGCAAGAAACTAAGGCCATGTTAATTAGCTACAAAAATTATACGCAAGGTAATGCGACCAAAGAGGAAATGAAACTAGCAAATGAACAATTTGTAGATGTACTTAAAGGTATCGGTTTAGGTGTTTTTGCTATTCTGCCCTTCGCTCCTATTACCATTCCATTAATTGTTAAATTAGCTCGTCTAGTAGGGGTTGAAGTCATGCCCAGTGCATTTGTTAAGGTAAATAATAAAAAACAGAAAAAGATAATTGATTAACCTCTACCATATCAATCATGCGTTAATTTGCTAGCTTCTCATTTGATATCACAACAGCCATTTACCATTACTTCGGAGAAAATGAGCCACATTACGACATAGATCAATTACAATTTTGAACGATTGTTCAAAATAAGGTTGAACGTTCGTTCATATTAGTTTATTGTAGCTTTACGTTTTTAAAATACATTCCCAATAACGGTTTTATCAAACCATAAGAGAGTAGATAATGAGCAAATTTAAAATTCATACAATCGAAACAGCACCAGCAGCAAGCAAACCTATTCTTGAAGGTGCAACGAAGCAAATGGGTGTTGTACCAAATCTTTTTGGGGCAATGGCTGAATCTCCAAATATTTTAAAAGCTTATACTCAGCTACACGAACAATTTGCAAGTTCTTCGTTTAACGCAGAAGAATTAACCGTTGTATGGCAAACAATTAATGTTGAACATGAATGTCATTACTGCGTACCTGCTCATACAGGTATTGCTCATTCAATGAATGTTGATGCAGCTTTAACTGAAGCACTTCGTAATGGCGATAAAATGCCAACAGAAAAGCTACAAGCATTACATGAGTTCACTTTAAGCATGGTACGTAATCGCGGTAATGTTCCAGCTTCAGAAATGCAAGCCTTCTTCGATGCAGGTTATGGAAACCAACAAGTGTTAGACGTGATCCTTGGTTTATCACAAAAAGTGATCAGTAACTACGTTAATCACGTTGCAGAAACACCAGTTGACCCAATGTTTGAAAAATTTGCTTGGGAAAAATAAATATTCCATTTTAAGATCACTAAACTATTGATCTGACGAGTTGATTTAAATAATCAACTCGTTTTTTTATATCTTTTATTATATTTCTTACCCAATACTTTCTACTGTAAATCACTACCCCATTTAAGTAATCCCTCTGAATATTCTGCCATTTAATGATCAATACAGTTTAAATCACTAACCCGTAACTAATTCTATTATAAATATTACTTCCTAGTGTATGAATCACAGGTATTTGTTAGTTCATTGTTAAATTGCAGCACAAGGCGTTTAAGGTAACTTATACCAATCTAAGTAAAAATATGATCTAATTAATTTATTGCGATTAAAACGACTCAAGATGGAGCATGTAAAAAAGATAGATTTTAAAGTACTGCCCTTAAGCAAACGTCATTACAAATGAAAATGCGTTTACTGGCTTTAGCACATTTTCAAGATGGCCATTCACGAACCCAAATTGCTCAGTTCCTAAAATTGAGTAGAACTAGGGTTAATAAATAGGTGAGTATCTATCTAAGCGGAGGCCTCGAAGGGTAAAAAGTATGTACTTTAGGATTGGATGAAACTGACCAGTTAATTTTACAGATTGGTATTAGCCTCCCCCGCTGCGTCAAAATAAAAAACCAAAACAAACTTCATCTAAGTAAAGTGCAACAAGGTAAAGAGCCAAGTGCTTTGTTTTATTGACTGCATCTACAAGGGAGGCTCAAGTCACCGCCCCAAAAACACTAAATTTCTACTTCGGGGCGGTGACTTTAGTCTCCATGCTTGTATCAAAGCAAAAAGCAAAACAAAAATTCACCGATAAAAATGCTAAAAGGTAACAAGCGAGGTCATTTCTTCTATTCATTACACCTTCAAAGTAGGCTCAAGTCACCGCCCCACAAACACTAAATTTCTACTTCGGGGCGGTGACTTTAGTCTCCATGCTTGCATCAAAGCAAAATCCAAAATAAAGGTTCATCGAAGTAATACCAATCTAAATAGAAATATGATCTAATTGATTTATCTATTGCAATTAAAGCGACTCCAGGTGGAGCATATAAAAAGACAGATTTTAAAGTACTTGCCCGTAAACAAACCTCATTACAAATGAAAATGCGTTTACTGGTTTTAGCGCATTTTTAAGATGGCCATTCACGAACCCAAATTTCTCAGTTACTAAAAGTTAGTAGAACTAGCGTTAATAAATGGGTGAGTAACTATCTAAGCGGAGGCCTAGAAGGGTAAAAAGCATGTGCTTTAGGGATTGGATGAAACTAACCAGTTAATTTTACAGATTGGTATTAGTCTCCCCGCTTGCGTCAAAATAAAAAACCAAAACAAACTTCATCTAAGTAAAGTGTAACAAGGTAAAGAGCCAAGTGCTTTGTTTTATTGACTGCATCTACAAGGGAGGCTCAAGCCACCGCCCCAAAAACGCTCAACTTCCAGCCTCGGGGCGGTGACTTTAACCTCCCTGCTTGCATCAAAGCAAAAGCCAAAATAAACATTCATCGAAGTAATACCAATCTAAGTAAAAATATTATCTAATTGATTTGTCTATTACGATTAAAGTGACTCAAGATATTGGTTATTAATACATTAGTTATTAATGAGCTGATTAATAACAAAAAAAGCCAACTCAAATACTTGAGTTGGCTTTACATTTTCTACGTTTATTAACGCTTAATCTATTTAGGTTTTTTAGCTAATACAGCATCAATATCTGCGGCAGAATGTCTTTCTTTTAACTGCTCCCAGTCTTCACCAAAAGAACGATTTACGATACGTCCACGTTGAAAACCTTCACGCTGTTCAAGTTGCTTAGCCCAACGCACTACATTGCTATAACTTTCAACTTGTAAAAACTCTGCTGCATCATATAAGTTACCTAGTACTAAGTTTCCGTACCAAGGCCAAATAGCAATATCAGCAATAGTAAGTTCATCACCAGTAACAAAAGTGTTATTAGCTAATTGTTTATCTAATACATCTAACTGACGTTTTGCTTCCATCGCGAAACGATTAATTGGATATTCAAACTTTTCATCTGCATAAGCATAGAAATGGCCAAACCCACCACCTAGAAAAGGTGCTGAACCTTGAGCCCAGAAAAGCCAATTAAAGGTTTCAGTACGAGCTGGACCTTTCTCTGGTAAAAAGGCATTAAATTTTTCAGCTAAATGAACCAAAATAGAAGCTGATTCAAAAACATTGATATCGTCAGCATTTGATTTATCCACTAAAGCCGGAATTTTTGAGTTCGGATTAACATCAACAAAGCCAGATGAGAATTGATCCCCTTCGCCAATGTTAATTAAAAAAGCATCGTACTCAGCTTCTTTTATACCAGCAGACAATAACTCTTCTAACATTATTGTCACTTTCTGGCCATTAGGTGTGCCTAATGAGTATAGCTGTAGACTATGATCACCAACAGGAAGAGCTTTCTCATGTGTTGCACCTGAAACAGGACGATTGATACTTGCCCATTTATTGCCACCATCTGTGTTATGAACCCAAACTTTCGGCGGTACGTATTTTTCTGTCATGTTAATTCCTTACAATCAGTAAAATTTAAGCTTTTGGATAATTAGATGGGAAGAATGCGCGTTTCGCTTCTTCATCAAACTCTTTTTTGAATTCAACATCTGTACCAATAGCACGTGCTCTTGCAACAGCAGGACGACTTTCAATGCTATTAAACCAACGTTGTAAGTTAGGGTAAGGTGCTAAACCTTCTTCGCCTAGTACAACTGTTGCTTTATCAATCCATCCCCATGCCGATACATCTGCAATAGTGTACTCGTTACCAACGATGTAGTCACGGCCTTCCATATGTGTATCTAAAACTTCGTAATGACGTTGTGCTTCACGCAAGTAACGGTTAACAGCATAATCTAGGTTGTCTGGTGCAGCATGTCTGAAATGCACAGACTGACCTGAGTAAGGCCCTAAACCTGATGCGATAAACATTAACCAAGATAACATTTCAGCGCGATCTTCTGGTTTACCAGCTAATTTTCCTGATTTTTCAGATAGGTACATAAGGATGGCATTAGAATCAAATACACGAGTTTCACCATCAACAATAGCTGGTGCTTTAGCATTTGGATTAATTAATTTGTATTCTGGCGTGTGTTGCTCGCCTTTTAAAGTATCAAGTGGGATGAGCTCAAATGGTAAACCTGTTTCTTCTAAAAATAGCGCCACTTTCATTGGATTAGGTGTGTGGTGGAAATAAAATTTAATCATATTGAACTCCTTAATAGTTGAACACTCATTCAACCACACAATGAACGATCGTTCAAGCATTAAAAATATATATTAAAAGCCAATGCTTAGTGAGTCACAAAGTAATACTCAACAGGGATATTGATCTACACATTGGCCTTAAAATATTAATATTTTCCTAGTTCAATCATTGAGGATGCGGTTACGTTATCGCCATCCATTGCTTTTACTGTTAAATAATAGGCATGGCCTTTCGCGCCTGAACAAGGTGGCATATAGGCACCTGCTTTATCCCAATTTGCGCCACGATGCTCTTCAAGCATAGTAAAATTTTCAGGTAGTTCGTAAGAGTGGCCTGCGACCGGAGGGATATCGACTACAGTTGAGGCATCATCAATACGATAAAGCATGCTGCCGTGACCGCCATTATTCATTCTCTCTGAATCGCGATCACTATAGGATAAAATAATTGAATCCGTTCCTGCTGGTATATCACTTATTTTTAAAGCTGGTGTTGCTGGGTCAACGCCACCAAACTTCTGACACTGCTGCCCTTCTGGAATGGTTTTCCCATCCCATGCTGAGTCTGCCAATACCACATCTAGTTCAGCTGCATAAGCAGAAAATGATGAAGCTGCAATTAAAGACGTTAATAACTTAATGTTCATAATAAACTTCCTTATTAATCAATCTATATCGAATGGTCATTATCAGTTGATTCTGATGGTTGAAATACTCAAAACAGTATCTAAAAATACGCAGCAGTTATCAGTTCAGATCAATCCCCAAAAAAAATGCAATAAAACAAAGGTTTTATTGCATTTTTAATATCCGTTAATAGGCCTTTTTAGCCTACCGTTTCTAATGTAGATTTCCGGTAATTTAACGAAGCGACTACAATAATTATCGCTATACCAGGGATACTAGTGTAGAAATGATGCGCTAACATGGCAAAGCCTGCGATTAATAATAACCCTCGACTAATTGGCGATAAGGTTGTCACTAATCGTCCTTCAATGAACCCAGCAAATGCAACGATCAGACCGATAGTGGACAGAATCGCTAGGAAGAAATCGACTCCCTCTCCTTCTAACCAAATCAATCCCGAGAAAGCCATCATTAGTGGAATAATAAAGAAACCTTGGGCAAGTTTGAATGCTTGTATTGCCGCCTTCATCGGGGAGGTATTGGCTATACCCGCAGCAGCAAATGCCGCTAATGCAATGGGTGGTGTTACATTCGATGTTTGTGATAACCAGAATACAATCATATGTGCTGCCAATAAGCCCACACCTAATTCAGTTAAGCTTGGCACAGCCATTATCGATAACACAATGTAAGCAGCGGTCACAGGTAACCCCATGCCAAGAATAACGGCAGCAACTGCGATTAACGCCAATACAGACCATAAATGGCCGCCAGAAAGCGCCATTAGGAATTGTGTAAACTGTAAGCCAATGCCTGTTTGTCCAACAACACCAACAACAATACCTGCTGTACCACAAGCCACTGAAATAGGTAATGCAAGCAATGCACCTTCTTTCATTCCTTCAAAAAAGACAGAGATAGTAATACGGCTGTGTTTACGACACATAGCAGCAACTAAAATGGCAACACAACCAGCTATACCCACTAAAATAGGAGAGTAACTCATCAATAATAAACTAGTGATTAATACTAACGGTACTAAAAAGTGCCAACCATGTTTTAGAACAACGGTAATTTTTTCAGTGGTATCCATGCCTTGTAATCCAAGTTTACAAGCCATTAAATGCACATAAAGTAATGTACAACCAAAATATAAAATAGCTGGTGCAATAGAAACTAATAGTATTTCACTATATGGAATCCCTGTAAATTGGGCCATTACAAAGGCACCGGCTCCCATTACAGGTGGCATTATTTGTCCCCCTGTTGATGCAGCTGCTTCAATACCTGCTGCTTGCTCTGGTTTATAACCCAATTTTTTCATCATCGGGATTGTTAATGCACCGGTTGTTACCGTGTTAGCAATAGCAGAACCTGAAATAGATCCTAATGCCGCAGAAGCAAGTACACTTGCTTTAGCTGGACCACCTCTGTATTTACCTGCAAGTGAGAACGAAGCATCAATAAAAAACTTACCTGCACCTGTCACCTGTAAAAAAGCACCAAACAATACAAAGATAAATACAACACCTGCTGCAATCGCTAAGGGTGCACCGTAAATCCCATTGGTTGAAAATATATGGAAGCGAATAATTTCTTCAATAGAGAAACCCTTACTGGCCACTGAGTTTGGTAATGCGTCACCAAATAAGGCATAAGATAAAAATAACGCCGCGATTAATACCATCACCATACCCACTGTGCGTCGCGTTGCTTCTAGGAGGAGCACTAGGATAATAAGACCTGAAAGCTGATCTAGAGACGTTAACCCATCCATTAAGAATGTTATATCGTCGTAATCAAAAGTGACAATCGCATAAGATGCCCAAGCAACGGCTGCAATAAACAGGACGTCAATACAACGACCTAGAAGATAAACGCCTTTACTATGAGTATCATTAAATAAAGGCATAGTGAGAAATACAAGAATAAGCACCCAACTAAGGTGAATTGGTCGAAATACTGGGGCAGAAAGATCTGCACGAATCCCCTGCCAAATTTGAAATATTGATAGTGCAATAGCAACAAAAGCTGCCAGTAAAACTAACTTGTCCGTGTTTTTTTGTACTGATGATTCAGTCATGATCTTCTCCGATAAGATACAAAACTCTATGATTTAACTGGTAATCTGTGTGTGTGAATCTTGAGGTTGTTTTTTATTATTATAAGAGTTGATTGCAGTAACGTTACTGCAATCAACTAGGTGGTGTTTGCAATGGCCTTATTACATTTGCTCTTTAAGGTATTTCATCGCACCTGGGTGTAAAGGTACACCGTCTAACTTATCCATATTTTCTAATGTTGTAAATTTTGTCACACTGATAATTTGGTTAATCTCATCCATATTTTCAAATGCAACTTTAGTCATTTGATAAGCAAGATCTTCATCCATGTTTTTGTTTACAACAAGAATATTCCATACAGCTGGCGCATTAAACTCATTCACGCCTTTGTAGCTTTCTGCCGGTACGTCAATTGCTTGGTATGAAGCATTATCTGCAGAGACTTTTTCTAACTCTTCAGGTGTAAAAGATAAGATACGAATATCTTGTGTAAAAGCTAGCTCAGTTATCGCACCTACACCAATACTACCAACAATTGCACCTGCGTCGATTTGCCCTGCCGCAATGGCATTAGTTGTTGCTGTGTAGTTTAATGATTGGGCTTTAATGTCATCATCAGTAATACCTAAAGAAGCAAGAATATTAGTTGAACTAACACGCGTACCTGAACCAGGTGCGCCTAATGAGATTTTTTTGCCTTTTAAGTCTTGAATTGAATGAATATCTGAATCAGCACGAACGATGAATTGAACGACATTTGGGTATAATGCAAATAAAGGAGCGACATCCATTTTACGTGGGAATGGTTTAGTGCCTTCTGCTGCTTGAAGTACAACGTTACCCATTGCAATACCAGCTAACTGTTTTTTAGAAGATACTTTAATAGTATTTTCGACCGATGCAGCTGTTACCTCTGCTCGCATGTCAAAGTTATCAATCTTCTCACTCCAAATTTTAGCCAAAATACCACCGAGTGGATAATAAGTACCACTTTGACTCCCTGTCCCTATCGTATAATTATCAGCAAGTGTATTAAAAGAAAATAAACACGCTAATCCTATCAACCCTGACTTCAACATATGATTCATAACTATTCCTTATTAAGTATGTCTTTCGATTGTAATGTAAATGTTATTGTTTTGTAACTAGAAAAGAATAACATTTACTAAAATTTAGATGATCGTTTTGCTTCACAAACTTGTTGATTTAAGCAATTAGTTAACCATTATCATAGCGCTAAAATATGACAGATTAATTCGCCTCCCAAACAGGTTGATCGCCAAAATAAGCCTTACAATAATCAATGAATGCACGAATTTTCGGGGCAACTTGCCTTGCGCTTGGATAGATAGCCCAAATGGCAGTATCTGTTGGTATCGCATAATCAGTCAAAATTGGCACAAGCTGCTTGTTTTCAAATTGCTGATAAGCAATCCACTTAGAGCAAATAGTGATTCCGATTCCATTAATGCATGCATCACGAATGGCTTCTCCATTATCTGCGCTCAACCTCCCCTTAGCTTTCACAGAAACAGAGCCTGCGGGTCCATCAAAAGTCCAATGATCTAATCCTGTTAAGGTTAAGCATTGATGATCTTTTAGTTGCTCGGGATGTGTTGGCTCGCCAAATTTTTCAAGATATGCAGGAGATGCACATAATAAACGTTGATCTTTAGCTAGCCTGGTAGCAATCAAACTAGAGCTTTTCAACTTAGAATTTCGTATAGCGATATCAAAGCCACCTTCAACAAGATCTACAATCGCATCAGACAAGGTAATATTGACATTCAATTGAGGGTGCATTGCTAAAAAACCGGATAACGCAGGAATTAAATGCATCCGACCAAAAGAGGCTGGCGCAGTCACACGTAACGTTCCTTGTAAAAAACTATCTTCATTGCTGAGCGCTGCTTGTGCAGCCAATACACTGGCAATCACATCCTCAGCATAAGGTAAGAAAGCTTTACCTTCTTCCGTTAACGAGACTCTTCTGGTGGTTCGATGAATTAAACGGACTTTTAATTGCTTTTCTAATTTATTGATATGATTACTGGCTACAGCTGCTGATAAACCTAATGTTTTTTAACGTTGCAATACGCAGAAAAAGTTTAAGGTGTTCAATATTCATAAGCGCCCTATTATAAACAAAAAGTATAAAGTGATTATATATAACACTATATTATCAATCTAATACTTAAACATTATACTCATCCTTATCAAAGTCGTTACTATTAAATAAGGATAAATTACATGAAAGCAATGATACTCAATAATTATGGTCAAGACGCTTCTTTTGAAGAAGTACAATTAGATAAGCCGACAATAAAAGCAAAACACCTTATTATCAAAATAGCAGCTGCTAGCGTGAATACTGTTGATACCATGATCAAAGTGATGGGTGTGCCGGTGGTTTAGCTGACTTACAAGGTGCACTAGCTGAATATATGTTAGTTGATCAGGATCTTATTGCATTAAAGCCAAAAAATCTGTCGATGCGTGAAGCTGCTGCATTGCCATTAGTAGCAATCACTGCATATGAAGGGTTACAAAGAGCACAGATTAGTCAGGATAAAAAAATACTTGTGCATGGCGGTTCAGGTGGTGTTGGCCATATAGCCGTACAATTAGCTAAATATTTTGGCGCGAATGTTTATGCTACAGGTGGTGGTACTCAACAAATGCGTTTAATTGAACAACTTGGTGCAACAGCCATTAACTACAAAACTGAAAAAGTCAGTGATTATGTCGCTGAACATACTGACGGCAACGGCTTTGATATTGTGTTTGATTCAGTGGGCGGAGAGAATTTATTGAATTCCTTTGAAGCGGCGACGTTAAATGGGCAAATTGCCTCGACTACTACTATGTTATCGATTGATTTAATGACAGCACATATGAAAGGATTATCTTTACATGTCATCTTCATGCTAATTCCTATGTTACATAACACAGGACGTAAAGAACATGGCAAGATTCTTAATACCTTAACTAACATCGTTGAAGAGAAAGGTTTAATGCCGGTTTTAGATGAGAACCACTACACACTGGATCAAGTTGGTGAAGCCTATGCGCGTTTATCTAGCGGCAAAGGAATGGGTAAAGTAGTAGTAGAAATTAAATAGCTGTTTATTGCTCATCATCACCTAACAACACTTCCCTGTTTGTTAGATGTATCAAGTGGAGTCTACATTTATGTTACAAACAATTTTATTGACCGGTGCAACCGATGGTATTGGCTTAGCAACAGCAAAACAACTTGCCACACAAGGCCATCACCTTATTCTTCACGGACGTAATTTAGATAAATTACAGCTAGTGCAAAAGCAATTACTCCTGCTAGCAGAAAGTAGCAAAGTCGATATTGTCGTCGCAGACTTATCTGATTTACAGGACGTTAAGAAGCTTGCAGATAATATTAAAAAATCTTACAACAGATTAGATGTACTCATCAATAATGCTGGCGTCTTTAAGGTTACAAACGCAAAAAATGCAAATAATTTAGATCTACGTTTTGTAGTCAACAGTATCGCGCCTTTTTACCTAACTACCCTTTTATCCTCACTGCTAGGATCAACTGGTAGAGTTATTAATTTATCATCTGCAGCGCAAGCTAAAGTCGATCATCAAGCTTTAATAGGCAAAGTAAATTTAGAAGATATGCAAGCTTACGCACAAAGCAAACTAGCGATTAGATTATGGAGTAGAGGCTTAAGTATTAAAGAGAACTATCCGACACTGATTGCCGTTAATCCAGGCTCGTTATTAGCCAGTAAAATGGTTAAAGAAGGTTTTGGCATCGCTGGAAATGACATCAGTATTGGTGCGGATATATTAACTAAACTTAGCACCGATAAGGACATAGCAAGCCATAACGGTGAATATTACGATAACGACTTAGGCCGTTACAGTTCCGATATTGACCTAATTGAAGAGCAGCAAATGGCAAGACAAGTGATTCAAAGCATCGAGTCTATTTTGCAAGATCTTAATCTTAATTGAACACTTAAAGCATGAAAACGCTGTTAATAGGACAAACAACCAATATCAAGTACAATAGACTTTAATTAAACTTCTTAAAGTCTTTTGTATGTCTAAAATTATCATTATAGGGTTGCCGCGCACGGGTACAACAAGTATTAGTGTGTGTTTATTGGAGGCAGGCTACAAAGTTGCACATACTGCTTTTACTAAAGAAACCTTTTACCTTGCTGACGCTATTTCAGATGCGCCTTGTTTCTCTGACTTCAAACAATTAGATAAACTATTTCCTCAATCAAAATTCATCTATTTAGAACGAGAAATAACAAGCTGGTTACTGTCGATGCAACGTTTACTAACCAAAATGAGCCCACATTTGGACGCTAAAAATGGCCATTTTAGCCCGGTATTAAAACGCGCTTTTATGGAAACCTTTGATACCGACTGTGCACAATTATTATCAGAAGCCCATTTAACGGCTTGTTATTATGCGCATCAACAGCAAATAACAACCTATTTTAAGAACCGAAATAATTTACTATCAATTAACCTAAGTGATAAAGACAGTTTCCAACAATTATGCCACTTTTTATCTTTACCCTGTCAACCAGGGCAAACTTTCCCTCACTTAAATAAAGGCGCGCAGGTGGCAAGCTGGAAGTCATATAAACACAGCAATAAAATAAGTAGCCACAGTGCTGGAAAAGATCATCGTCAGTTTTTCGACTACGTTTAACTTATTTGGCTTTACATTTTCAAATAGAAATCTTTGGTTAATGCAATAAAATCAGACGAATACTTGTCTTGATCATGTATTAATAATTGGCTCTTCTGATAGCTAGAAATCGCATCGACAGGCTTTTTTGCCACCTCAATTAACAGTCTACTAACCGGCTTTTTGAGCGTTGTTTTGACTTCCACAACACGCGTTATACACAAAGTGATGCCACTAAGTCTCATTTTCTCGATTATATCAATAAAGTCATCGCCCTCTTGTTTAGGTAGTACAAAACTTGCGGTGCCATTTTGCTTTAATAACTTGTCGCAATGCACTAATAAACTATGATGCGTTAAAGATGCGGTATGTCTTGCCATTGCACGTTGGCTTACGGCGGATTGCTGTCCATCATTAAAATAAGGAGGGTTACAAATAATAGCGTCTACGCTACTGTGTTTATTCGCATAGTCTTGCAAGCTGATATGCGCTATCGTTAATCTATTTGACCAGATGCTATTTTTACAATTCTGGCTTGCAGCAAGGTAGGCATTCTCTTCAATTTCAATACCTGTAATGGCCGCTTGTGGGTTTCTTTGTGCGCACATCAATGCCAAAACTCCTGTCCCACATCCAATATCAAGCACTGAACTTACATTGTCGATATTTACCCATGCTCCCAACAGAATAGCATCAGTACTCACTGGCATACCGCAGCCAAAAGCATCAATATGAAACTGTTTGAAAGTAAAACTTTTTGCCATGTTTAAAATTGCCTTTATTGATATTCATTTAATAAGCATCAGTGATGGTCATTATTCACTTTTTATTATACTTATCATGCATATTTTAGATATGATTAGTCAGTTACAATCTGCTATTATCTTCAGATTATTTATTCTCGCAGATGATTCTGCTTACCATGATTTTTATAGGATATTTTTATGAGTCTCGCCGACAAAGTATTGGCTGTAAACAATGATTTACCGATTCGTACCGATCAACGTGTGCACAGTGGAAAAGTACGATCAGTATATTGGTTAACAGAAGCAGATAGTAAGCGTCTAATTGAAGAAAAAGGTTATGACGTTGCTGCTGATGCCCCATTGGCTATTATGGTCATTAGTGATCGAATTTCAGCATTTGATTGTATCTGGCACGGTGAAGGTGGTATTCATGGTGTTCCGGGTAAAGGTGCTGCTCTAAACGCGATTTCAAACCATTGGTTCAAATTATTTAAAGAACAAGGTCTTGCGGACAGTCATATTTTAGATATCCCACATCCATTTGTTTGGATTGTGCAAAAAGCGCGACCAGTCATGATTGAAGCAATCGCTCGTCAATACATTACAGGGTCAATGTGGCGTGCTTATGAAAAAGGTGAACGTGAATTCTGTGGTATCGATATTGCAGATGGTCTACAAAACAACACAAAACTACCTGAGCTATTAATCACCCCTTCTACTAAAGGCATTCTAAAAGGTATTCCAGGTGTTCAAGAAGTAGATGATGTAAATGTTACTCGTAAAAATATCGAAGAAAACTTTGCTGCTTTTAATTTCACTTCTGCGTCACACATTGCTGATTACGAAAGATTATTAAAAGAAGGTTTTGATGTGATCAGTGCTGAACTTGCTAAGCTAGACCAAATATTTGTCGATACAAAATTTGAATTTGGTTATGTGACAGACAAAGCTGGAAACGAAAAACTTATCTATATGGATGAAGTAGGCACACCAGATTCTTCTCGTATTTGGGATGGTCCAGCTTACCGTGAAGGTAAAATCGTTGAAAACTCTAAAGAAGACTTCCGTCAATTACTGCTTAAGCATTTCCCAGATCCAGATATCCTTTTAAATAAAGATAGAATGGAAGAGCGTAGTGCATTAGCAAGAGATAATGCTTTACCAGAAGCGGTATTAATGCAAATTTCTAAAACTTATACTGGCATCGCAGAAAAAATAGTCGGTAAACCTATCGTGCTGTCTGAGAACCCAAAACAAGAGATCATTGATATCTTGCGCGAGCAATACGACTTAATAGACTAGTCACTAGCTATTTCTCAAATTAATATCTAAAAGCAGGCGTTAGTCCTGCTTTTTTGTTGCAGCTAATATGGAGTTTGTATCTTTATGTCTACTGGTTGGATAATTGTTATTATCACCTTAGTGCTGGGTATTATTTTAAGTAATCTTTTACTACTTAGAAAAAGCGCTAAAATAAAAATACCTGAAGAGGTGCTTAAAGCAATTCAAGAAAAGAAAGAAAAAGAAGCATTGGAACAAGAAAATAAAAAAAAGCCTGATTAATAAATGAACTGACCCCCAATAGTTGGACAACCAATTACTGAGGGTCTTTTTTTATGTCCAAATATAGTCGTGAGTTAAAACTCATCATCGCAAAACAGTGCTTAGGTGGTAAGCCATCTAGGAAACTAGCAAGTGAATTTACAATATCCTCTCGACAGATTCGATATTGGACTTCGGTTTTCGCAATTCATGGGACAAACGCATTCTTACCTACTTCGCATGCTCGTAATGCAAAAACAAAACTTCAAGCATTAAAATTAATGTGGACAAATGACTGGTCTCTCACTCACACTAGTGCTGTATTAAATTTGTCTTCACCCGGCTCTCTTTCTTTATGGTTAAAAACATATAATGAGGCAGGGCTTAGAGGGCTTGAATGTTCCTCACTCGGCAGAACTCCTATGAAATCACAACCAAATACGCCTGCAAAGCCAAATAATGAAATGACACTTGAAGAACTAAAAGAAGAGCTTGCTTACTTACGAGCAGAGAATGCTGTTTTAAAAAAGTTGGAAGAGCTGGAACAGACAAAACGCCGCCAAATAAAGAAAAAGCGTTAGTTGTTTTAGCTCTCAGAGATAAGCATGCTTTGAAGCACCTTCTTAAAGCCACTCACTTGGCAAAGAGCGTGTTTTATTATCAAGTTAACGCAGGCAAAAAAATGGATGTTTATAGCCTTGAATTAGAGCTTATTAAGACAATTTACCATGAGCATAAAGGCCGTTATGGCTATCGTCGTATTCACCTAGCACTTAGAAGGCAAGGTATTATGCTAAACCATAAGACGGTACAAAGACTGATGGCGCAGTTAAACTTAAAATCGACAGTAAGACCCAAAAAATATAGCGCTTATAAGGGAGGAGTAGGGAAAACGGCACCTAATGTACTTAAGCGCGACTTTAAAGCCACAAGACCAGATGAAAAATGGGTAACTGATGTAACAGAATTCAAGGTTAAAGAGCAGAGAGTCTATTTGTCACCAGTTGTTGACCTATTTACCCAAGAAGTAATCGCTTATAAGATTGCTAAAAATGCGCGTTTACCATTAGTCACCGATATGTTGAAAGATGCTCTCGATAATTTGAGCGAGAATTCAAAACCGATCGTACATAGCGATCAAGGCTGGCAGTATCGCCACAAAGCATATCAAAAACAGCTTACTGATTATGGGCTTACACAAAGTATGTCGAGAAAAGGGAATTGTTTAGATAATGCAGTAGCTGAAAATTTTTTTGGATTATTAAAAACAGAAATGTATCATAGGCAAAACTTCAAAGATGCCGATGAACTGATAGAAAAGCTCGACGAATATATCGAGTATTACAATAAAAAAAGGATAAAGGTCAAATTAAAAGGCCTGACTCCGATAGAGTATCGAATCCAGGCCTTACAAGCCGCTTAACTAAAATGTCCAACTTTATGGGGTCAGTTCATAAATCAGGCTTTATTGAATAGTAAGTTGTTTTTACAGAGGTTTAGTTTGTTTATCATTCTCTAAAATAACAGTGCGTATTTTGTCAGTGATACTAAAGTATAGTTCTGTAACTACTTGGTCTTCCAAAGGCTTTTTATTGTCATCTAACCAAATAATAGACGTTTCACCGCCCGTCAATTCACCTAGCTGTACAAAATATTCACCGGCTTCTAAATCAATTGGATTTAGATTGTTTTGTGCCCAATATTCAGCATCTTGTGGTTCAAACTCAACCAAAAAGTAACCTAGATTTTTATCTTCTTCAACCAGCTCAAAGCTCATCAATGATAATAGTGAAGGTAATTTATTCCATACATCAAGGAATTCGTCATCAACGATCCAAGCTGTTTGGTGATTATCATCAAACCCAAGCTTAATTGGTAATGGCTGATTATTCGCAGCTTCCAGTGCTTCTGCTTGCTGTTTAGCATAAGCAAATGCCAATAAATCATTGGCAAAAGCAACTTCGATATTATGTTTAGGTCGCCCGCCTAACTTAGGTTCAATCAGATCACCATCATTATTAAGCTGATAACTTTGTACATCAATCAATAGTGCAAGCCCTTGCGCAGAATTATCTTTTAGCAGTTGTAAATTATAATCCCCTACTTCTTCTACTGTATTAGTACTCATTGAGCCATAACTACGCGTGTTTTTAATTTTACCTGTATTAATAGCAAGCGCAGCTTCATTTATCACTGGGTCAGCTTGTTTTTCGGCAAGATAAGCTTCAATTAAACCCCACACTTTCTCCTGAAGTTCATCGCTCTGCACATTAGGATCAAATATGATTTTAGTTTGATTCGGATCATTGTCTAAATAGATACCATCTAAAATAGGAATTAGCTGAGCAGGCGGACGAACGTCTACCTGTCTACCTAAGGAGCCATACTCCTCTTGCTTTTCCGTTAATTCATCAATTTTAAAAACAGTTCTATTTTCTTTAGAGGAAAACTCGCCACTATCATACTGATTGTGTAAGTTAACCTCTTGATAGTCATAGTTCCCTTCAGCCTGTGTGCGTTCTTCAAAGCGCGCACAACTTGAAACGGCAGAGGTCAAAACGACCAAACTAACAACTTGACTTAAAACTTTATTTTTTCTCATGAAAGTAATTTAGCTTCTTTTAAGGCATTACGAACGGTATCGTGATACTGCTCTGATAATGTTGTTAAAGGTAAGCGCAGAGTTGGTGTTGGAATTAAACCTAACTCAGCACAAGCCCATTTAACAGGAATAGGATTTGCTTCATGGTAAAGGTGTTTATGAATTGGATCAATAAGCTTATTAACTGCTAATGCTTTTTCCGTTTCACCTTTTAATGCATATTCACACATTTCAGCCATTTCTACAGGAGCAACATTGGTTGATACCGAAATAACACCATGGCCACCTTGTAAGATGAAATCACAACATGTTGAATCATCACCACTAAACAATAAGAAATCGTCAGGAACAACGTCTTTAATCTCAGCCAAACGCTGTAAATCGCCAGTTGCTTCTTTAATACCAATAATATTAGGAATTTTTGCCAAGCGAGCTACTGTCTCAGGCAACATATCTACAGCAGTACGACCAGGTACATTGTATAAAATTTGTGGTAACTCACAAGACTCTGCAATCGCTTTATAATGAAGATATAAACCTTCTTGTGTCGGCTTATTGTAATAAGGAGTTACATTTAAACCGGCAACAATACCACTGTTTAAAAATAGTTTACTAAGCGCGATTGCTTCAGAAGTTGAATTTGCGCCATTACCTGCAATGACTGGGATACGACCATCTGCATAAGCAATTGTACGTTCAACGACCTTAACATGGTCATCTACACTAAATGTTGCTGATTCACCTGATGTGCCAACTGCTACAATAGCTGACGTCTTTGATTTAATATGGAACTCTACGAGTTCTTTCAATGCAATATAATCAATTTCGCCGGTTTCATCCATTGGGGTTACGAGTGCTACAATACTACCTGTTAACATGTAAATGCTCCTTTTATTGAGCCCATCATGTTACTTTTGCAAGCCTCTAAAAACAAGAAGAAAAAGTGCTAGAATCTTACTCAAGCCTAATATTTTTTAGATTGTGGTCGATATCTTCATTTTTATACCTAAATCATTGCATTGCAAACTTGATGCGTTTTTATCTTCACGTATTATGAGCACAGTTTTTCATAATAAAAAGAGTATAAAATGCAATCAGATATCTTTGATGTGACCGTGCAAGATTTTCAAGAAGTTATTGCTCAAGGTTCAGCAACCAAACCTGTCTTGGTGGTTTTCTGGTCAAGCCAATGTACTATTTGCAAATCTTTACTGCCCTTATTGGAGCAGTTACAAAGAGAGCATGGCAATAACTTTACACTGGCTAGAATTAACTGTGAAGCCGAACATCAAATTGTCCAACACTTTGATATAAAGAGTGTGCCAACTGTTTATATGTTTGTTAATGGACAAGGTGTTGATGGTTTTGCTGGAGAGCAAACACATGCATTCATTAATGAGTTTATCGGTAAGCATTTGCCGGATCCGTCGCAAGCTTTATTAACTGATGCACAAACCCTATTTGCACAGGGCAATATTGCAGAAGCAAAAGCAACCCTTTTACAAGCTCAAAGCCTTAATTCCGATGATAATCAAATCAAGTTAGCATTAGCGCAAGTCTATTTGGCTGAGGGAGAATTTGAAAATGCTAAACCGATATTAGCAGCGATTCCAATGGCCGACCAAAACATGATCTACCATAGTTTAATTTCTGAATTAGAATTGGCAGAACAATCGTCACAAACGCCTGAAATTGCGGCTTTAGAAGAAGCATTGTTAACGGAAGCTGATATTCAACCTATCCAATACAAATTGGCAATACAGTATCATCAGGCTAAGCGTTATAAAGAAGCATTAAACTTATTATATAATCTATTAGCAAAAGACCTAGGATATGAAAATGGTGAAGCGAAGAAAACCATGTTAGATATTTTAGCAACCTTAGATGACGCTGCTTTAGTCTCTGAGTATCGTCGTAAGCTATACAGTTTATTGTATTAATTCGACTTATTTAATGACAATTTAAATAATAATTTAAATAACAGTGTTAATAACGATTTAAACAACATTGTCGCTTACTTAATGAGACAAATCAGTAAGCGACAATTAATTTAACGTTTAATTGTTATTTATACATTCCACGGATTACTTGGATCGTACTTAGGTTCGTTATCTTTATTATTGCGCTCAGGTTTCACTTTATTATCACGCATTGGGTGTTTGCCGCCCTGCTCTCTTCTTTGACGAATATGATTATTGTGGCGCTTTTCATTTTGTCTTTCTTGAAATGCAGAAGCTGCTTTAGCTTGAGATAACTCAATAGATTCAATGGTTAACTTCATTGGTGATAACGGCACAATGCCATGCTCAAAACCACGCTCTCTTGGGTTTAATTGAAATTCAGCATCATTTGGCTTTGGCATACGTTTAAAACGATATAAATAAAAGTTTTCTAGCTTGATGCGCGCCCATTCAGTCTTCTGTAAAAACTTTAAACTGCCTTTAATCGTCGGGTTAACATCGAAACACTTAAACCGAGTTGCAGCGAATAAGATTTTCCAACCGTAATGCTCTACTAATTCAGTTAATAGTGTTTCAGTTTTTAAACCATGAAGTGGGTTATTACGTTGTAATTCAGCAGACATTTCTCTTCCTAAAGCTTACATATTTTATGTTGTATTATATACACAGTTAGCAAAAATGCAGATAGCAGTTTCACAACCTTTGTTATTTTATTTATGAATTCTAACACGTAATTATAACGCAGCAGTCATTTTGATATGTTCAATACCATCTTCATCATAAGGAGCTGAGACCGGTTTAAAGCCAAGTGATTGATAAAACGATTGTAAATGCACCTGTGCAGAGATAGTAATAGCATCAACTTGCATTTCTTGTTTTATAAAATCCATCGCTTTTAGCATCAGCTTTCTTGCTAACCCTTGCTTCCTGGCGAGTTCTGATACCACAACCCGACCAATTGCAACCTCCGGATAGACAACACCCGCGGCTAATATTCGGCAATAGCCAACGACCAGATCATCTTCTTGGTCCACCAGCATCAGATGAACCGACTGTTGATCTAAATTATCTAAATCTGGATACAGGCAGGTTTGCTCTAATACAAAGACATCTTGTCGTAACTTTAATATTTGATACAAGCGCAATGCTGATAATTCAGAAAAGAATTTTATTTCCCACTTTTGCATAAACTAATTGATTCCTTTACTAAACCATTAACATTATTTCTTAACACCCCAAGGATCACTAGGATCATAAACAGGCTCTTTTTTCACTGCTGCCGATTTTTCATAAACTCTATATTTACAAGCAATATCGACACGATCATTTAATGCTGGCGTGATCACAGCGGGTTCACCTGGAAGCTGGTTTTCAGGAATATTATGATCGCGTGGTTGTTTTGCGAGAATCTTCGGGTCAGGATAAGGGTAAGCTTTATATTCATAGAGATAAAAAACTTCTACTTTTTCTCTAGCCCATTGATTATTTCTTAAAAATTTACAGGTCGATTTCATACCTGTATGGAAGTTAAAGCGATCGATTGATAATGCGTCACTTAAACCAGACCAAGAGTAATGCTCAGATAGCTCTGTGAGTAAAACTTCAAGTTTCAACCCAAAAAGAGGATTGTTTTGCTTTTTAGTAGCCATGAATACCTTAATGTTAATCTGTTAATAGTGTGTGTGTTGGTTGATAATTTAATAAACTGCTATCTACATTAACACCTTGGTACTTAAGTTGATTAATGCGTGCTAAATAAGCCGTGCCGGTTAATAAATGCAATGCGATATCCACTGCTTTTCGTTGTTGGAAGTCGGCAAGATAACTTTCTTTCACCCAACTGTTAAAAGCGCCTAAGCTTGGACCAGCCCAAATTTGATAGTCCATTTCACGGCCTTTTTCACCAATATTAGACCAACGTGATGATAAACCGAGATACCAACGGAAAATAAGTGCCATTTTACGTTTAGGGTCATTTTTAGCTCGTGCCAACATTTCAGGATCGCGTTGTTCGAAAAAATCCATTGTTATTTGCCAAACTTGGTCAAGGTTTTGACGAAATATTTGCTTTTCAACTTTTTCACGTTCAAGTTGAGGAATTGCTTCAATACTCGAATAATTACTATAAAGCTCATAAAGTTTGTTAGCACGCATTGCAAACATAGAGCCACGTTTAACTACCTGTAGCTTAACGCCCATTTCAAACATATCGGCAGCTGGTGCCATTGTTACATCTGCCATTTCAACATTAGCCAATAATTTTCTAGTATGTTCAGAAGCCCCTGCTTCTACACAGGCTTGATTAACAGAGCCTAACACAACATAAGCAGCACCCATATTAAAAGCAGCAAGCATAGACTCTGGGGTACCGATGCCACCGCCCGCACCAACACGTAGTGGTACCGCATAGTCATATTCAAGTTGAATTTGATCACGCTGTTTGATGATAGTCGGTAATAAAGTTAAAAATGGACGATTATCCGTGTGTCCACCTGAGTCAGCTTCAGCAGTGATATCGTCAGCCATGGGTACTTTTAACGCGAGTTCAGCTTGTTTAGCTGTAATTTTGCCTGCAGCTAAGAGTTTATCCAGTAACTTTTGTGGTGCCGGTGACATAAACTTCTCAGCCACTTCCGTACGTGATATTTTGGCAATAACTTTATTGCCAATATTAACGCTACCGTCGGTGTTTTCAGATAAACCAGCTACTCTGTAATATACGATATGCTCAGTTAACCCAAGAAATGCAGAAGCTTCGACCGTATTAACCCCTAACTTTAAAAAGCGTTCAACGGCGCCAGACTCTAACGCTTCTTCACTTGGTGCATGAATTAAATTAACGGCAAAAGGCCCATTAGGAAGCGCAGCTTGAATACGTTTGATGGATGCTTCTATCACATCAGGAATCAGTCCCGCTGCACCAAAAGAACACAGAAAACCGGCTTTTCCCAACGCAATAACAAGCTCTACGGAAGCTATACCATTGGCCATCGCGCCGCCATGATATGCGTATTTTACACCATGTGCTTGTTTAAACGCTTCACTACCTAATTCATCAGCTTTAATTGCCTGTGCAAATGCCACAACGTCAGTTGTCTGTGAAGCATTATTACTGCTGTTAACTTCATGGCTTGCGCCAAACTGACCGCCAGATTGAGCAAAATAAAGTGGCTTTTCGATATTTAATAAAGCGTTTTTTAATTCATTTGCGTCCGTTAATAATTGCTTTGTCTCAACGGTCCACGGCCATTGTACCTTAGGTGACTTGATATCAATTAAAGGTTGGCTATTTATTGCTTCATTCATTGTATTTCTCTTCACTAGTATTTAATCTACGACTCAATAAGGCTAAGAATGATGTCTTTCACCTGGTAAATACGTAATCCATCTTTTGATAAATTAGCATCGCCTATTAATCGCACTTCTGTGTCAGTTTTGATTATCTCTTTTAAATGAATATCTAAATTCATTTTTTTATTAAGTGGCGTAATTTGTCCACGATATTTCCATTCAACCTTAGTTGTCGAAGTAATAAATCTTGGATTTTTAAATTGTTTGCCTAAGTCATTATTTAAGGCGTAGCATTGTAACAACTCGATAATCGCTTCTACTCCCAATGAGCCTGGCATAACAGGATCTTGATGGAAGTGATAACGGAAGAACCAATCACTGGCATCAATGGTACGTTCACCATAAATATAAGCTAGTTTATAATCACCGCCGCCCTCAACAATACTAACATTATCAACAAAATTTAATTGTCCACCAGCCAACCTGTAATTAGGTTTATTGATCTGGCCGACAAACAATGGCGATTGTACATTGCTTAAATCCACTTGTTTAATCTGTTCTCTTGGTGTGTTATTGGTAACAAACCATGGCTGGGTTATTTGTCCGTTATCAATCCCTAACTGGTTAGTGAGTGAGTCTGCACTGAAATAACCAAATACAGCACCACCACGGTAAATCGTCTCGCCATCAACACTTAACTCAAAACTAAAGCTTTGAATAATTGCACCGCCGGCCATACTTGTTGATAACAGAACCGATTTATTAACAATGGTTTTACCACGTAAATCGATTTGTTTTAGTAATTCACCGTGACCATCAAGATTTCGGAAATATAGATCTTTTTCAGGGTATTTCAACGTGGTGCCCATATAAGCAGAAATAAAACCATTAGGTTGTAATGCAATTTCCATCAACAATGAATATGGCATCCAGTTATCATTACTATTTTTAGTAAAGTACCAAGCGTCTTCAGGGACAAAGTATTCTGCTGTACAACTCGATGGTGTTTTGAAGTCCATACGTTGGCCAACCACTTCTGTAACTCGCGTCACCACTTGTAAGTCACCACAAGGCGTTCTTGGTGGCGTTCTACCATGATAAACATCAAAGTCTGGACCAAAACACTTACTTATATCACCAGTAGCAAATTCAAAAAGATGCCAAGGTGTAAAAGGAACTGAGTCTGCAACCCTGTTTTGTCCACTCACTAAAGGGGCTTCAAAATGCTTTATTGGCACTACACCTTTGTTAGTAGGTGAGGTCATATCTGATTCAACACGCATTAATGGTCGCTCTGGATGCTTAAAGGGTTGTACACCACGCTCATCAAACTCATCACCACCACTAAGTGGCGACACTGTATTATTAGTAGTGTTCACTGATTTAGTTACTTTACTGACATTTTCAGGTAATTGAACAGGATACGGACTATGCTCATCTTGCTCTTTTATTTCCATGCACAAGTTTTTAAAATCAACAACAACCTTACCATCAAGGATAATATCAATGTTCGCTTTGATAAATGGACGAGGAAGCATACCAATATCAGTCACTTCCATACGATAAGTTAAGACATTGCTTTGCGGTCTCACTTGACCACGACAACGTACGGTTTGTGCTTCACCAGGCATTGGCTGAAAACGTGCATTATTCACTTCGCCATTCATGCCTAACCACAACATGAAAAACATCGCCATTTGCCCACAACCTTCAGACATCAATGAACCTGCCATCACTTGATCATCTTTAAAGTGACAAGGGAAATACCAATGCTCGGGTGATAGGTCTTTCTGCCCTTCTAAAACACCTAACCCCCAATGACCACCGTTTTTATCTATGCTTGTTATACGCTCGATCATCAAGAACTTCTGTGAAGAGAATTTCAATGAAGGGTTGCGCCCTTTCTGGTCATAATCATCACCAAAGCAACCTTTGATATCACCATTCACTAATTTCAACATATCTTGATAGTTATATTGGGTTTTATGATTAGTAATGAGAGGCGCAAAAGATGACTTTTTAGCGGCATCGAATTGTGCTTGATCTGTTGCAGTACTGATCACGCCTTTACCGTCGGCAAGCTCTTCATCAGTAAAGAAACCAGCACAACCATTGCGCATAATAAGTACTTTTTTATCACCGACATAACAATCGTAATGAAAAAAGAAAAGTAACTGTTCGCCATTTTTAGCATAGGAGTCGATATGGATTTCATAACGTAATGTTTCACCGCCAAAAGCCATCTCTTCTAAAAAGGTTAACTCACAATCTAACAAGCGGTAAACGCGTTCGCCACGATTTTGAAAATCAATACCAATATACGAGATCAACATTAAATCACATTGCCCAGATTCTACAGAAACAGACCAAGGGATTTGACCATCAATCAGAAACGGCGCATCTAATGGAATATCATACTCAGTTACCATCGATGATTTTTTATACTGATTAATATTTGCATCCAGAGCAGTCACTCGACTTACTAATAAATAGTCTGTTGTTGGCAAACGTACACGACGCTCGTAATTATCAATAATGCTGTATTCAGAACCAAATACGTTGCCGATCTTTCCTTCTGCAAACTCCACTAAATCAGCCGTATCAAAAACAACCTCAGACGGTTTATTATATTGCGCTTTTAATTGTAAAGGCGGGTATTGATAACCTGTTTGCCCTTGAATGGCAATTGAGCCCGGTATTTGCACATTCGATGTAGCTTTAGGAGTGCTTGTATCCAACGCTTTATCTGTAGACCCAGAAGCAACTTGAGCTTGTAATTTGATAAGGGTTGAAATTTGCTTCTCTGCCAAAAATCGAGCCCGTAAAAAGGCTTGATGGGTTTTGCTTTGTTGCGCAATATGTTGACTCACAGTGCTGTTAACTTTCACTTTAGAGGCTGAACTATCTGTCATGTTGGTGAACTCTGCGTTTATTTTATGATTGATATCAGTCGTAGAATTACTGCTCGACGCTTGTTGAGCAAGGTTTGGTGTATCAGTATCTAACGTTGCTTTGTCTGAGTAATGTGCAGCAAAAGCTTGCTGTATTTCTTTGATCACTGGGTTTTGCTTTTCTTGATAGATAGCGTCAAAGATAGACTTGCCACCTACTTGTATGGTTTTTATTAGACCCGGTTTTTGTGCTGCTATTTGTTTATCAGATATTTGTCTAATGGCATCTTTATCGGACAGAATAAGGTGCGCGACGCTGCCATCCATTCCTAAACCATTTAATGCAACATAGTTTACTGGTTGTGACTGTTTGGCTTTTTTATTAGTCAATAAACTAGCAATCAGACTCACCATGCCTGACGCATTAAAACAGTGTCCGACTGATTGTTTTGAAGAAATGATCTCAGCATTTTCATAAACACTAGCAAGCGCACTTTGTTCATTGTTTAACTGTGTGCGTGTCCCGGCAGCAAAAGCCTCCACTTGCTTAACTTGCGCTGCTGTAATCCCCACTTTAGCCAGTGCATTATTCGCTAACGTTATATTTTCTTGCGTTGTTTGATTGGCAGCAAACAAACAAGCTTCAATATTGCCGTAAACTTGTTCCTGACTAGCTTTATCATTTGCTTTAACGACGATAGCACCTGCGCCCTCGCCCACTAACCAATCTTGTTGCTGCGCTGTTCGAGAGGCGACAACGGCTTGTTCTGATACAGGCATAAATTGTTGTCTTAAACTGATATTTTCAAGACTACCTGCAAGATCTACACTAGCAATAATAACTGCTTCTACATTACTGGTTTGTAGTAAATTATCGGCAATATCAACACACTTATAAACTGAATTATCTTCGCTCGACACAGTAAATGCGGGCCCGCTAAAGTCCCATAATGCTGAAATTCGTGAGGCCATAATATTACCAATGAAACTGGTATATTGGTTAAGTTGCGCGGGATCATTAATACCTTGTTTGCTGACCTTAATTAATTCAGCTTGTTGCGCCTCACTCAACTCAATTCCTTGCTTATGCAAACTTTGTTGAATTTGAGTATGTAAATTAACACGACCACGGTATTGATGTAGATCTAGCTCTAGCCCCATCGCCACTAACACAGCCACATTTGAACCGACACTTAACTGCGCATCTTTAGCTGCATTATCAGCCACTTTCATCATCAATAATTGTTGTGCAATTAAGCTGTCTTGATCATTCGGTGGAATTTTAAAGCGCAGAAAATCAATATCAAACTCACTAACATAATTTCCTTTTGGCGCAGCGCTCAGCCCTACTGTTTGTAATGTCTCAGGTAATAAATCGATACCTTGCCAACGCTGTTTAGGTAGCGCTGAAAAAACTGACTGATTCTGTTCAAGGATATCTTGAAAATGCGATAATGTGTCTACTTGACCAAAGTGACAGTCCATTCCAACAACGGCTAATCGCTGTACTTTATTAAGCTTTTTACTATTAACCGCTTCAGGCGTATCTCCAGCTTGTAAAACCAAGTGCGCGTTACTGCCGCCGAAGCCAAAAACACTGACGCCAGCAGTTTTTTGATGTGTTACCGCTGGCCAAGTCGTTGTATTGGTTGGAATCTGCTGTGCAGAAAAATAAGCCTGTTTAGTGGAAATAGCATTATCAACATTAATTGTTGCTGGGATCAAACCATGATTTAGTGCATAAATCGCTTTTGTCATGCCCGGCATGCCTGCTGCAGTTAATAGGTGCCCAAGGTTTGATTTAGCCGAGCCCAGTAAAGGCTTATGATTATACTGGCTAAAAAATTGTTCCATGGAATGTAATTCAACTTTATCACCCTTCGGCGTGCCAGTTGCATGACATTCTATATAATCTACATGTAGAGGATCTACTTGCGCATTGTCATAGGCTTGTTGATAAGCCAGTACCTGCCCTTTACTATTTGGACTAAGTACAAACTCACCTTTACCGTCATTGGTTAATGCACCACCTTTAATAACCGCATGAATAGTATCGCCATCTCGAAGTGCATCACTGTGTCTTTTTAACACCATCATGCCAGCACCTTGTGCTGCAAATAAACCTTGTGAATCTTTATCAAAGGGAGCATGACGGTTGTTTTCAGGAAAAGCTTGGAAAATAGAGAAGCCCATATTCACAAACAATGAATCAGCCGCTGAAACTGCGCCCGCTAACATCATATCTGCTTTACCTGTTTGTAAATAATCACAGGCTAATTTTACGCTATAACAAGAAGAGGCACAGGCTGCATCTAACGCAAAATATTGACCTCCCAAGCCATTCACTTGTGCTAATAAAGCTGCTGGGTAACCGGCAACTAATGCATTTTCAGGCGCCACATTTTTATTTTCTGCAAAACCACTTAAGGTAAAGCTTGAGTGTACCGTTTGCTGCAGAGCATGCTCAACCACATGTTTATAGGTATGCATAAAAAGGTGGTTAGATGATTTAGTAGGAAATGAAAGATTACCTAAAATTAAACCACAATTATTTAATGCTTCACTCTGCCAATAACCTGCATCTTGCAAAGCACGCTTTGTTACATATAAAGACCAATGATGTAGATCATCAAGTTGCTTTAAATAGGTCGATGTAATGTTGCTTGGGTGTTGAGGTAAATATTCATCGGCATTAAACTCAAAGTCACGGATATAACCGCCATATAAACAATAAAACTTATCTGTTTCACCTTTATTACCTAAATAATCTGTAGGCGTTACCCCTAATTCAACTTCTGTAATGGGGGTTCGGTTATCTTGTTGCTTTAACAACTGTTGCCAAAACTCTTCAGGTGCACTTGACCCTGGGAATAAATTAGCGATACCGACGATGGCGATGTTTTCCATAAATACTCTCTAAAATACTGAAACGGACTCAGGCTGCTTATTAACAGGACGAATTAAGGTCCCTGAGAAAAAAGGCGCTAAGTTTATTGGGAAGCCAAGACTTATTAACGATGCGACTGTTTTTAAAATCGCTTTATAATCATCCGTATTCTTTTGATTAACTGACAAACAAGTGACTGGTGTTGCATTATCGCTAAGTATCTTATCAATCCAAGTACTTAACGATTTACCAGCCCCTATTTCCATAAAGACACTTTCCCCTGTTGCCGCCATTCTCTTGATCAATCGAGGAAAATCAACTTGCTCTGTTAAACATCGGCTAATGCTAACGGCAATCGCTTTTTCTGTGATCGGTACAGGTAAATAACAGGAGCTTGAATATAATTTGTAAGCATTAACCTTATTGACCGGTAAGGAATATAGATCCTTCATATTTTCATATTCACTTTTAGCAAGATCACAATGAATAATATTGGGAACATTTAATGCGATAGCGCGCACTTTTAAGCGTTTGGCTAATGCCAGACATTGTTCAGGAATGCCTGCAATGACTAAGCTCTGCGCTGTATTAATGATAGTGATAAATACGTCAGGAAAGCCATCAAGCACAGCTTCGACTTCACTGACTGTTGCTTTAAGGTGATAAGATTCCCAATGCTTGCGATCTTCTGGTAAAGATAAATCATCTAAACGCTTTAAGGCTCCTGACAACTGTTCGGTGAATATAGGGCTTTGACGTAATCGTTGACTCATGACTTGCGGCTTTTGCCAACAACCTAATGCCGCAAACATACTGATCTCACCCATACTATAGCCGGCTGCACTGCTTGGCCTTACAGAAAATACCTGTTGAAAAATATAACTGAGTAAACAAGCATAACTAACGCCAGCTTCAGCAATATTGGCTAATTCTGAGCGTAATCGTTGCTCATTGTGAATCGCTTGTCTAGGCTCTAGCTTTGCTAATTGACGTGGTGTTATTAACTTATCTTGCAAACTAAAGGCTAAATCGTCACTTATGTCAGTTAACGTTTGATAAGCATCAGGAAACAATCGTAATAAGTCTTTCCCCATACCAACATACAATGCACCAACGCCAGGAAAAACGAAGCTTAAAGGTTTATCAGCTTGGTCAAAATCCACCAGCTTTCCACTAAAATAACTTCCTTGAGGTGTCTTCCAAGTCTGTTGATTTTCAGCGGCTTTTTCGATTCCAGCCTTGGCTAGTTTGATCTGTTCATTCAAACAAGCGAATGAATCGGCTATCAAGACAACACAGTACACACTGCCCTTTATCTCTTTAGCTTGTTGATTTTTTTGTAGGCAAAACTCAATAAACTCAATAGTCGGATTTAGCAGTGAAACTTGCGCTAATAATTGCAGCAAACCTTCAATAGTAGGCGCTTTAAATAGAATAGGCTTATTATCATGCTGTGCTAAAAAGCCATTGTTTACTTGGGCTGTTTTACCTTTACTTAATAGCAATAACTGCTGTGAATTTTTATTAAGATGGCTACTAACAAGATGGCGTTTATCAACATTTTTAGCAACAAGGTAGCTTGTGGCTTGCTCTAAACAATAAAATGCTGAATTTTGCCAACGAGCTGGTAATGATCCTTGCTGATCAGGAAAAGTTAAATTAGACGCTAAGCGATAATGTTGATCAAGACATAGCACCGTGGCTAATAAAGATAAGACAGTGCTAAAGTTTTCAGTGCAGTGTGCAATATTATCAATACCAGTCAGTAGAGTTGACTTATCTTGTTTGCAATTAAGTTTTGTCGATAAATACTCAAAAGCGCCTAGACAAGCTTGCTGATGAGTACCTGCTTGAGCCGCTGTACTTTGTTTAATAACCAACGACTCAACTTGTGAAACAGACAATTTGTTATCAAGCACAAAGTCACTGATATTATCTGCCAGATTATCATTACAACGTTCAACGGCATCGTCTATATCAGCATAGATATGGCAAGCAGCTAATGCAGCAACAGATGATATAACCTGATGGTCACACACTAATAAGCCACTAGCGCCATCATATTGCGCTTGGTTTACAGATAAAATAAGTATTGGGTGTCCAGTATTAACACTTAACTGTTGAGACAGCTTTAATGCATCTACTAACGAATAAGCCGTTTCAGAGCTTGCAAAAGCAGAACCTGCATTTTCCAAGCCTCCACTAAAAAAAGACACTTGATGGTTTAAGCGCTCATCCAATAATACCAAGCTTACTTGTGAAGCCTGTAAATGGTTCACCGTTAATAAACGTTGAATAATGGTTTCACACTGCGTTGTTAGTCGCGTTGTTTGCTTATTTTCATTAAACGTAATCGGTTTATTGTTATAGATCAGGTAGTCAAAGGCATCGATATTAGATACCGAACCACTACAAAACGCTAAACCAATAACCGACAACATTATTAAGCACTAGCCTTAAAAAGTAAGCTTAGACTTGGGCTGCAAGTAACTTCCGCACCCGTCACAGTACTAATCACCTTATTATTTTGATCAATTAACAGGAGATCACCAAATATACTTTGACCTGTTTTATTGGTTATATTGAGCTTAATGAAGAAGGTTTCATCCAACTTCACTTCACGGAAAACTTGCCAATGTTCAGTGCTTGTTGGCAAGCTACCAGATCCTAACTGTTTACTTGTCCATACTAATAAAGCTTGATAAACCAAGTCGTTAGCAAAGACATTATTATCAGTAACGTCAAACTCGCCCTGCGCTTGTTTCACCGATTGATGAACTTTACATTCAAGTAGTAAACCTTTTTCATCTAATTGATGGATCACTTGGATCCCCTGCAAACTTTCACCATGGAATAAACTTCCATCACGATACAAAGCGCTTGCCTGTTCTGACTGCTTATTTACTGGTTGAGGTAAGGTGCCTTGATAATCTACCAGCTCAACATCATTAAGTGATTTAACCAACTTCACCACAGCTTTGTAATGAAACACAGGTTTATCTTGAGCGTTTTCACTGCCGACAGTCACTTCAACTTTAATAGAAGACTCAGTTTCAGCTAATAGTTTACTATCAATAACGTAGTGCTCAGCCTGTGAACCATCAAAAACAATGCCTTTATATAATTTGAAGTCTTCTATGCCTTGATATTGAAAATCAGGATATAAACGTTCACAGGTTGTTTTTAACCAGTCTATAGCACAGACGGTTGGCAACACTTGTTGGCCATCTATTTTATGGTCCGCTAACAGCTGATTATCTAAGTGGTTGAACATTTTGATACTGCGATGTTCACTAGTTAAACTTATTGTTTTTTCAGTACCAGACATATCAGTCCCGACAACAATCTGCACGCAACGGTTACTGTCTGCCGCTAGTTCTTTCGCTAATAATGTTGCACCAGCATCAACAGGAATAATATAAACTCCACGCTCATTAAACATGCGTTTTAGTTCAGGTGTTACCATACCGCCATCCCATGGACCCCAGTTAAAGCTAAGAACTTGTGTCTGCGGGTGTAATGCTTTGAAACGATAAGCGGCTTTATTCAAAATTTCATTGGCAATCGCATAATCAGATTGTGCTGCATTACCATAGAAGCCAGCAGCTGAAGAAAATACAACTAAATGCTGCAGCTTTTGCACGTCACAACAAGCAAGCAATGCCTGTAGACCTTGAATCTTGGTATTATAGACTTGATCAAATTCAGCTAATGTTTTTTGCTCGATTAGCTTATCAGCCAATACACCAGCACCATGTATAATGCCAGTCACGGGTCCCCATAAATCACAAATAGGGTTAATAGCCTGTGCAATGCTGTCTTTATCGCAAACATCAGCAGAAAGATACGTCGCAACACCACCATTATTTTCAATGGTCGTTAACGTTTCAGTGATCTCTCTATTAGCCAGTACGGCCTTCAGCATACTAGTAATTAATTTCGGGTTTGGTTTTTGACCACTCTGAATTAAATGCTGCATTGCTGCTTTTTTAAGATCGCTTTCACTGACATGGTTTAATGACCAGTCTGCTTCCGTTGTTTGATAAGTTGAACGCCCCAACAAAATAAATTTACATTGGAATTGTTTTGCTAGTTCAATAACACAATGAGCTGTAACCCCCCTTGCGCCGCCACTCACAACAAACACAGCATCTTGGTTTAGGTGTTGTCCTGGTGATAACGAATAACTATCCGTTGGCTTTGCCACCAAAGTTACACGGCCATTATCATTAATCCCAACTTCTACAGGGAACAATTGTTTATCATTAAGTTCGCTAATGATAGTTTTAGCTACTTTATTAGCAGTGAATTTACTCGGTACATCAACAATACGACAAAATACAGTTGGCCATTCATGTGCAAGTGTTTTAACCAGTCCAGACAGCCCACCTTGTACTAAATCAACTTTCGTCTCAGCAGTATTATTGATAGAGAAATCACCGCCTTGGCGTGTTAACACTAAAAATGATGCCCGGACTTCATTATTTTTTGAATCAGAAGTAGTTTCTTTAAGCTTACAAAACTTAGCTAACAAAAATGCAAGTTGCACACTTTGTTTATGTTGTTCTGCAAATTCAAAATCAGTTGCAACTGTTTTTGGGTAAAGATAAAGCACTGAATGCCATACACTTTGCGTACTAAAAACATCACTAATAGCTTGATCATCTAGTACAGCTAACTCAATCAATTGAATACTTGAATCAAAGTCTTTATTGGCCTTATTTTCTATCCATTTTGGTGTTAGCACTGTGACTAACCAACCCAATTTTGTTAATTCATTCGCGGTCAGCACACAGCTATTTAAGCCATCATTCACTAATAAGATATTTTTGTTATCTACATTAGCATTAATAGACTTAACCGCTTCAAGCTTTTTTATCGCCACCGTTGCACTTGGCGCAGGCTCAGCAACCACTGTTGGTTGTATGGTTTGCACGACTTGTGACTGTACCGCAGACTGTGCATTATGTGTTGAACCATGAGTGAATACCTGTTGCATATATTCAACAATTTCAGTCAAGGTACGCATTTGTGATAATTGCTCAGCATCAAGCTCAGGTAAATCGGTAACTTGATCCTGTACCGCACCTAAGATCTCAACACGTTTAATCGAATCAATGCCTAAGTCCGCTTCCATATCCATGCTTAATTCCAGCATTTCCGTTGGGTAACCGGTTTTATCAGCGACGACTGACAGCATCACCTGCTCTATATCCTGATTATTAATTGATACAGCTTGCTGTGCTGTTGGAGTAGAAGTAGCTTCAGAAACAGATGCATTTACCATCACTGAATTCATATAATTAACAATTTCAGTTAAGGTGCGCATTTGTGATAACTGCTCAGCATCAAGCTCTGGTAAATCGGTTACTTGATCTTGCACCGCACCTAAGATCTCAACACGTTTAATTGAATCAATGCCTAAGTCTGCTTCCATATCCATGCTTAGTTCAAGCATTTCTGTCGGATAGCCAGTTTTATCTGCCACGACTTCCAGCATTACCTGTTCTATATTCTGAGTATTAATTAATGCTGCGGCATTTTCTGTTGCAGTAGAAATAACTTCAGGAACTGATAGCTCGCCCATCACTGAGTTCATGTAATTAACAATTTCAGCTAACGTACGCATTTGTGATAGCTGCTCAGCATCCAGCTCAGGTAAATCGGTGACTTGATCCTGTACTGCGCCTAAGATCTCAACACGTTTAATCGAATCAATGCCTAAGTCTGCTTCCATATCCATGCTTAATTCCAGCATTTCCGTCGGATAGCCAGTTTTATCCGCGACGACTGACAACATCACCTGCTCTATATCCTGAGCATTAACTGATGTAGATTGGTTTGCTGTTGTATTTACCACAGGGTTAATCGCTGACGCAGAAATACCTTCAGAAACTGATAGATCGCCCATCACTGAATCCATGTAATTAACAATTTCAGCTAGGGTACGCATTTGTGATAATTGCTCTGCATCAAGCTCAGGTAAATCAGTGATTTGATCTTGCACCGCACCTAAGATTTCAACACGTTTGATTGAGTCGATGCCTAAATCCGCTTCCATATCCATGCTTAATTCCAGCATTTCCGTTGGGTAGCCGGTTTTATCAGCGACGACTGACAGCATGACCTGCTCTATATCCTGAACATTAACTGATGTAGTTTGGTTTGCTGTTGTATTTACCACAGGGTTAATCGCTGACGCAGAAATGGCTTCAGATACTGATAGCTCGCCCATCACTGAGTTCATGTAATAAACAATTTCAGCTAAGGTACGCATTTGTGATAATTGCTCAGCATCCAGCTCTGGTAAATCAGTAATTTGATCTTGCACAGCACCTAAGATCTCAACGCGTTTGATTGAATCGATACCTAAGTCTGCTTCCATATCCATGCTTAATTCCAGCATTTCTGTCGGGTAACCGGTTTTATCAGCCACAACTTCCAACATCACTTGTTCAATTTGCTCAGTTGCCTGCGTGTGAGGCACGTTAACAATAGAATCTAAGCTCATTGGCGTTACTGTCGAAGCTGAAGTTGAGGTGGAAACACTGCTCATCACTGAATTCATGTACGTCACAATTTCAGCTAAGGTGCGCATTTGTGATAATTGCTCTGCATCAAGCTCTGGTAAATCAGTAATTTGATCTTGCACCGCACCTAAGATCTCAACGCGTTTGATTGAATCAATACCTAAGTCTGCTTCCATATCCATGCTTAGTTCCAGCATTTCTGTCGGATAACCGGTTTTATCAGCCACAACTTCCAACATCACTTGCTCAATTTGCTCAGTTGCCTGCGTGTGAGACACGTTAACAGTAGCATTCAAGTTAGGTGACATTGGCGTTGCGAATGAAGCTGAAGCCGAAGCTGAGGTGGAAACATTGCTCATCACTGAATTCATGTACGTCACAATTTCAGCTAAGGTACGCATTTGTGATAATTGCTCAGCATCCAGCTCTGGTAAATCAGTGATTTGATCTTGCACAGCACCTAAGATCTCAACGCGTTTAATTGAATCGATACCTAAGTCTGCTTCCATATCCATGCTTAGTTCAAGCATTTCTGTCGGGTAACCGGTTTTATCGGCCACCACATCTAACATGATCTTATCTATCCCACTGTTTAATACTGATTCAGTATTATCAGCTACCGCTGCTTGTTGCGTAGTCGTAACCTTTTCTGCCGTTGCCTGTAATTGTTGTTGTAAATTTAAATCATCATGGCGAGGTTTTACCGGCGCCTTAACAACACTTTCTGCAGGTTTGCTAGCAGCTTGATGAACAGTAGCGTTAGCAAATGGTTTTGGTATCTGCTGCTCTCTGGCATTGTTAGTCAATTCAACCTCAGATACACCATTAAGCATCTGTTGAAGGCTATCAGATTGATTATTTAAATAGGTTTCATGCACTCGCAATGTTTCAGTTTGGAAATCATGATACATCGCTAGCGTTTTATCTAAGCCTTCTGGTAACTTTTGTTGTCCAGCTTGCGCTGCTAATACACTCTTAAAAGTATCCGCATACTGGTTAGGCCCTTCCAGGTAAGCTTGATGAACAGCGAGTAATTGCGATTGATGTTGAACAAATTGCTCAACGCTTTGTTCGATATTAGAGACCAGCTGTTGATTGTTATTATTGTCTACCACAGTATTAGGTTGTGATTGGTCAGCCAAAGGCACTCCTTGGCTATCAACGTAAACAATCTTCTCTACAATCTTCTCTACAATCTTTTCAACAACGACTTCTTTTATAACTTCTTTTACTGGCGGTGTTACTGGCTCAGGCTTAGTTAACTGCCAATCATCTCTTAATGCATCTTGAAATGCTTTTTTAGTTTTAGGGCTAACATATGCCGCACCAGACAATTTCATTGCCAATGGTGATTTTTTAGGGGCAACGGTTGGTCTGTTAATCGCAGAGTAAGGGTCAATATTTTCTAGTGATACCCCTAACACAGCAAGCTGAACTGCTGCTGAGCGCAATTGTAAATCCGAGTCTTGTTTAGGGTTAGTATTAGTGGCAATAGTAACTGCATCTGCTTTGTCACTTAAAATATTATCCACTAAACGTGTTAACACATTCTTAGGACCAAACTCTACGAAAATTCGTCCACCATCATCATAGATATTTTCAATTTCTTTACTAAACTGTACTGATTGTAAAATATGATCTTTGATAGCTGTTTTAATTTTATTCGCATCATTAAGGTGCTTTTCACCCGTTGCATTAGCATATACTGCTACTTTAGGTTTATTAAAAGTGACCTTATCAATTGCTTTCGCAAAAGGTTGTTGTGCATGCGCCACCAAAGGTGTGTGGAAGGCAGCGGAAACAGGTAGTGCAATGACTTTAAATCCAGCTTCTGTTAATTGTTTTGTTGCAACCTCGATAGCATCCGTTGCTCCTGCAATAACAGCTTGATTATTAGCATTATAGTTAGCAATTGTTACACCATCGATGGTAGAAATTTGAGCTTCAATATCAGCCACATCACCAATCACTGCGGCCATTGTACCTGTATCATCGGTACTTTCTTTTGAGGCAGACATCGCTTCGCCACGCGCCATCGCAAGCGACATGAAATCATCTTCAGAAAAGACACCAGCAGCCCATAAAGCGGTTAGTTCACCAAAACTATGTCCAGCAGTAAAGTCAGCTTTAAAGCCAGCTTCTTTGAAAATATTAAAGACACCAACAGAGAAACTACCAATCGCAGGTTGTGCATGTTCTGTTAAACGTAAATCTAACGCTTGTTGTTCTCTTTTTTCCTGATTAAACACAGGAATAGGATAAACAAAATTAGATAAATTAGGTTTACCTGCACCATTAAATTGCTTGTCGATAGCAACTTGGCTTTTCAGCATCGTTGGGAAGTGACAGGTTATTTCACGGCCCATATTAACGTATTGCGAACCCTGACCAGAAAACAGAGCAACTACTTTACCCTTAGTTTGTAAGGCAGCTTGACGATAAAAGAGATCATTAGGTGTAGACCATTCACTGCGCTGATCTGTTTTTAATTGTTTAATCAATTGCTCAATTAATGAGATTGCATTGTTTACATCTTTTGCGATGAAACCACAACGCGCAAATTGTGCATCAATTGCTTGTACTGGATACGTTTCAATCAATTTATTGAAGGCGTAAGGCTGCAGATCCTCTTCTACTTTCAATTGCTCAAGCTCTGTTTCTAATAAGTTAATCAAAGCAGTTTTGTTTTCTGCCGCGATTAAAAATGATTGAGCAACGTCATTGAGTCGATAAGCTTGCTGCTGAGTAGGCGAATACTCTTCTAATACCAAGTGAAAATTGGTGCCACCAAAACCAAATGAACTAATACCTGCTTGACGTTTCACGCCATCAGCACGTGGCATCCATGGTCTGGTTTCTGAGTTAATATATAGTGGTGTGTTTTCGATATCCAAATTTTGATTTGGTAAATCGACATTAATAGTTGCAGGTAGTACTTTGTGATGTAAAGCCAACGCCGCTTTAATTAACCCTGCAGTTCCCGCAGCAGCTTTAGTATGGCCTACTTGCGATTTTACTGAGCCTAACGCAACATGTTGCTTTTGCTCATTATCTTCACTAAACAGTAATTCTAAGCCTCTAAATTCAGCGGCATCACCGGCTTTTGTGCCTGTTCCATGTGCTTCGATTAAGCCACAGGTTTTAGGGTCAAAACCAGCATCTTGATAAGCGCGTTTTAATGCTTTCAACTGCCCTTCTGGGCGAGGTGCATAAATCGATTTAAATTTACCATCTGAAGAACTACCAATTCCTTTGATCACAGAATAGATTCTGTCTCCATCGCGCTCGGCATCCTCTAAACGCTTAAGTGCAAGCATACCAACGCCTTCACCAATCATCATGCCATTTGATTTATCATCAAAAGGACGAATACAATCGCCATCGGTAAACGCTGGTGTTTTAGAGAATGACATATACATAAACGGCGAATTATCACAACAAATACCACCTGATATCATCATATCTGAACGGTATTCTAACAGGTCTGATACCGCCATTTTGATCGCAGCTAATGAGCCTGCGCAAGCCGCATCAACAACACAGTTTGTGCCCCCTAAATTAAATCTATTTGCGACACGCCCTGCTATCACATTACCTAGCATACCCGGGAATGAATTTTCCTCCCATGGGATATAAGCCTTTTTAAATTTTTCAACAATCACATTTGTGTCTTGCTCGCTCACACCAGAGGCTTTTAATACTTTTTCTAAAACAGGTCCTTGCAAACGAGACATTAATTGCCCGCCTTGCTTTTGACCGCCACCAACACCTAATGTAATACCCATTTTATCGCGATCAAAGCTACTTTCATCGCTAATGCCGGCATCGACTAATACATCACGAGCCACAACTAAGGCCATTAATTGAGTGATATCAGTTAGCTCTAATAAGTTAGGTGGTAAGCCAAACTCCATTGGATCAAAGTCAATTTCAGGTAAAAACCCTCCGCGCTTACAGTAGCTTTTATCTGCTTCTTTTTTATCAGCAGAATAATAGTCATCGATAGCCCAGCGATCTTCAGGCACATCCTGGATGCCATTAACCGAATTAACGATGGTATCCCAGAATTGTCCTAGATTCTTACTTTCAGCAAAAACCGAAGCCATACCAACAATTGCAATAGGCGTTTCTTGTAAGCGTGAATTAATACGCTTATCCGACGCTGTGTTGGTGCTTTGCTTTTTTGACATTATTTTCTCCAATGGCATTACTATTAATTTATTAAACGCTATTTTTCGCTTAGTAAATGAAATCGACTTAAAAATTCATTGTAATTTGCCGCTAATAAACGACGAATATGAAATGGTGCATGCTTTAAAACGTGTTTCATATATCGTCTTGCAGCATCTGCCTCATCATCTTGATATAAATCTACATAGACCCATTGGCTATCAGGATCATGCGCTATCAATAAACGATGTATGGCTTGATTATTAACTGTTTTTTTATCTAACTCAGGTAAGGTCGTCACACTAACCTGTACCACATCTGACCCAGTCAGCGCCCTTGATTTGGCTGCTCTAGCATGGTCAGCAAGTTGACTATCTTGTGTTTTTATAAACTCTTCACTACGTAATTGATTTAATACTTCTAACATAGCTTCAGGGCTAACGACCGAATTCAATACTTTATCTGATGAATTATCTTGAATGGCTACGGAGACTTGTTGCTCTAGTTTGGTCAGTTCACCTGCAGGGTCGATATCTGCCAGTTTTGAAACACCGTGGCGCTTCAAACAACGCTGTAAACCAGCACGAGATGTATTTTCATTGATGAATTGACGACAAACACTAAGTAACGCATCGAGTGAAAGCATTAAATGTGTACGTAATTGCACCACAACATATTGCTGTTGTAATGTCAGTGTTGAGTTGGATTGTTTTGGTGCGTGAGAGGCATCATCGAGGACATCGCGGCGACGCCATTTTCGAACAGTTGACTCAGAAATTTTTAGAAGGCGAGCTAAGACCGCCGTAGGCAATTCGGATTGATTAATAAAAGCTCTAATTTCTGGTGTTGTCGTTGCGTTTTTATGCTGTTTGGCGCTCAATAGATTAATTCACTAAAACAAAAAGTAAGTACAATATACACAGGTATCAAACCCTATACAATCAACTGATACTTTTATTTTATTGTAGTGAGATTAAGGCTTTATGGGAAGCTTAGTCTTAAAGTAGGAATGTTATTTAAAATCATCGTAATAGGGTTAATATTTGAGACTTATAATCCCTATCTGATAGGTATCAAACAGGGATTATTTTGAATGACGTATTAGGTTCTATAAAGTACCTTAATTAAGTTTCTTTAAGCACACAATAATTATTCTTAATCTTTTTGTAGAATTAACCAAAGTTTTTAAGAACATTTCACCCAAAAAAAACAATGTAGATTCGAACTCTATAATGTAACTAACCAATTTAAAATCAAACAGTTAACTCCACATAAAGTTATAGGTTTGTACCAATTCTTTGTACAAATATATGATAACTTGATTAAGTATTCATACCAATAAACGAATCATTCCTACTTTATCAGACACCTTGTCTATTTAAGTCTCTTATTTTTTGGCTTAGCCTTTTTAGGCTTTAATGAGTTAGGTAGTTTCACTTTTTTATCCAACCAATCAAAAGCATAATTACAGTTTTGGTCTGTTCCCTTATGACGAACAAGGTAATCTAGTTTTGTATTAGTAACGTTTGAAAATTTAGGAAATTCTTTTATTGTTATATTACATGTATCAAGCTTTCGGTTATTAAAGTAAGCATTTTGAATAAACAACACATTGAGTAAATGGGAGTGTATTGAGTTCACAAAACTTTCTGAAATTGCCTTGGATGCAAGAATTTGCCGTGTAAAAGCAACAAAACAATCTAAATGAAAGACTAAAGATATATTGAAACTATAACCAGACATGTTATATCTTTGATGTGGGGTTCCTTGCTCATTAATCAAATTAATAAACTTTTGGATATTAAATAATTCCATACATTTCACATAATCTTCACCTACTAAAGATTCCATATCAATATCAAATTCAAAAGAGTTGAACGTAGGAATTTGCTTTTTTACGCGATCAAAAAGAGCTGATATATTATGGGTATCAGGAACGTTAATACCGCGAGATACCAATATAGCTTTGAAATATTTCTCCAAACACTGGGCTGCTGACCAAAAGAAATCTCGATCTTTACCATATAAAGCCAGTAACCGACTTGTCACATAATCTTGATCAGCAGTACAAATAAAGGTTTGATATATAACATCAATAATATGAACTTCTATAGCCCCTTTTACGCCATTTAAACCTTCACTTCTTAACCATGGAAATTCATCCGAAATGTCTACCTCTAGATCAACTGTCATTCCTTCCACCTTCTATTTTTTATTAAATTTAATTGTTATTTTTATATAAATTAGACTTAAAGTATAACAAATCGACTGGGTGATTACCTTTGTATAGTTTTGTTAAATACCTCATAACTATTTAATTTATCTGTATCCATTAGGTATACCCAAATGACTGCGGTCAAAGAGTGATCAAATGGTACCTATTAGGATTGATTTTAATTAATAGGTACAATAATATTATCCACCTCTTAAAACCAAACGGGTACATCAAGTGGCACGTATAGCTTACCTTAGAGTCTCAACAGTTGACCAAAACACAGACCGTCAACTTAATGATATAGGCATATCTTTTGATAAGACCTTCATTGATAAATGCAGTGGTAGTTCAACAAAGCGTCCAGCCTTAAATGAGCTTAAAGACTATGTTCGCGAGAGTGACACCATTCATGTTCATAGTATTGACCGCCTAGCTCGTAACTTAGTTGATTTGAAGCAGTTGATTAATGATTGGAATAACCAAGGTGTCAGTGTGAAATTCCATAAGGAAAACCTCTGCTTTAATGCTGGTGGAAGTGACCATATGTCTGAATTAATGCTGAATATGTTAGGGGCTGTTGCTCAATTTGAATTGGCAATGATTCAAGAAAGACGTCAAGAAGGTATTGAAAAGGCTAAAGCAGCTGGAAAATACAAAGGTAGGCCTATCAATGAGACAAACCACCAGCGCATCTCTGAGCTTCGTTCTCAAGGAGTCTCTTTAAGAAAGATAGCGTCCACTGTAGGTGTATCTTTATCAACAGTACAAAGGGCTTTAACAGCCAAAGAGAATGATTAATGAATAAATATATGTCTGATAGTAGACACAGTAGACTTGACCCAAGAAAACTCACTTTAGACCCAGCAATGCAAGCTCGTGATACAGAGTTAATTAAAGATAAACGTTTAAGAGCAGCACAAGAGATTAAGCAAGAAGCTCAAGACAAGGAAATTCTTACTGATTTACGTAACGGTTTACCGATACGACAATCCATAACTGTATTTGTAGTAGGTGATATTTACTATGTTGTAGATGGGTTTCATCGAACAGGTGCTTGTTTAAAATACCTTGAAGAAAAACCTGATGCAGACCTAACGATTCCAGCTTACATTATAGATAATAGAACATACCAAGAAGCATTTTCAGCTGCACAAGAAGCTAATCAATTACATGGTGTTAGCGTAACTAAAGAAGAAGCAATGCAGTCTAAATTCAGAGCGTTGATTGTTACTGGTAAATTTGATTTAAGTGTATCAGATACTGCTAAAGAAGTAGGTTGCAGTCAAGGTCAAGCAGCACACATTGCTAGAGGCCTCAAAGCGTGTAAAGAGGCATTAGGTAATTATAACCTAGACGAGTTAACAAACTTGGAAAGTTTTACAGAACAGTTAGCGGAAACCCTTAACAATAAATATCTAATGGAAAAGAGTGCGTGGGATTCTAAAGGTTTCCCTAAGATTAGACGTTTATCAAATGCAATTACTGGTAAAGAGTTTATACCCGATGATGAAAACAGAGAAAGAGAGCTAATTGAATCTAACGCTAAGGATCTAGGAAGACTCATTGAGAGGTATGACCCTGATATCTTTAGGGAAGGATTAAGGAAAGCCGTTAGAGGATTAGAGTTAGGCATCTCTGTATCTTCAAGAAAAAAATGGCTAAAACAAGCTGGAGCAGTTAGAGGAAGTGATACTGATTATGATGTTAATGAACCTCGTGAAGAGGACTTTTAATATTTCGTTGTAGGCCTATAAGCCCCACACAACGGGCTCTACAGGGCATTAGCAATAAACCGTACACATGTGTACACCTTGAGAAAACTTAGGGTGTACACAACAGTGTAGAGTGGTATTACTTTAAAAAACCTAAAAACCACTAAACGTAAAACACGTTTTGTCTCAAAGTCACTAGATTATGCAATCGTCAAGGTAGCTCAATATCTCGCCCCCTCCCCCCTCTTTACAGCTATCAGCAAGACAACAAGAGAAACATTATAAAGTAGCTTCCCTTCGAGTGTACTTACTCAATCCGTAAGCTTCTGAGAACCCTTCACCTGTTATAATGGACTCACTAAAACGATTGTCACACTCAATAGTGAGGATGCACTTATTATCTTTACGAAAAACCTCAATTAAACGCTGGCCCTTCCCTTTCTCACCAGTCAATACAATCTTACTTAAATAACGACGTAAGAGCTGATTCAATTTGATACGGCCTTCTACTGTATTTGAGTTATCAACAATATCCTTATACCTTTCAATCAGCATTTCATTATCATGCTTTGTGACCGTTTCTAACCCATGAGCAGCTTCTAATTCCGCCTTTGTAATATCTAAATATTTCTCCGTCTTTGCTACTTGAGCTGTCAGTTGTTTTAGCTTCACCTCAAGAGCGGTATTAATACCAACCGCTGCGATAGCATTAACCGTGTTATCGACCTGATTTTTTAGTTCCTCAAGCTCTTCTGTAAGCTCTCTAACTCGATTATTCAACGTTTTCAAATCCTTGTTTGACGTAGTCCCCATTACATCAAGTAAAGGAAGACGTCTCAAACCAAACAAAACAGTCAAAGAAAACTTTGTGTAATTCCACGTAGCACGAAAACAGTCAATTTGATACTGGACACATCTGAGTTGATAATATCTTTTACCTTTTGATACAGAACTAACAATATGCATACCTTGACCACAAGAACAACGAAGTAGCCCAGCGAAAGTATTACGCATTTCATTACTTCTTCGTCCTTTACCTGCACCGCCTTCTTTTATAATACCCTGTGCCTCACGAAACTCTTCCATATCAATAATCGCAGGGTAATAACCTCTAATCGGTTCACCTACAACTTTTCCACCTGAAGTGGGCTGATACTCACCAATAACAGCTCTATATTGCAAAATACGTGACACACTACGAGGATACCAATGCTTACCTATAAGAGGATCTCTTCCCTCTTCTGTAAGTTTACGGCCTATTCGAGGAGTACCATACCCTGCTAAGTAAAGTTCAAAGATTCGTTTAACTGTAGCAACCCTCTCAGGTACGAATTCAAAAGCGGTTTTATCGTCATTGACCTTTAACCAAGAGGGGCACTTCCTCGTTATTATCTTACCTGTCTTTCTAGCTTCCTTTTGAGCTTTAGATTTAGCGTCTAGAATCATTTGGCTCTTTCTTGATGACTCCTCATAAGCACGCTGAGCTGTTAGCGCCCAACCCATTAGATCCATAAGGGGATTAGGAGAGTCTGGCTCATAGAGTTTCCTATCTGTAAACGTATAAATACTTATGCCGTTATCAAGTAGCTGTAAAAGTAAAGTAACTGCTTTATTAACACCAGCACGAGAAAGACGGTCTACATTCTCAACGAGTAAAATACTGCCTGATTCAACCACGCCATTCTCAACACAACGAAGAAACTGACTAAGAGCACCTGTTTCAATGTTTGCTCCTTTCCAGCCGCTTACACCAAGATCAGAGAAAGTCTTATCACTTAAAAACCAACCATTTTCATGAGCTGCGGATTGAATAGCTTCCCACTGACGCTCTTTACCATAACCTTGAATTTGACGTTTTGAAGACAGCCTTACATAACTGTATGCCGTACGCATAAAAAATAGCCCCTATTTAATAAACAAGTCACTATTTTAATAGTTGTGTCATAAGCGATACAATACCTTTATGATATGCCAACCGAATTTAGTTTTAACAAGATGAGGTTTGATCAACTCTCCATTAAAGCAGACTTTATCAAATGCAGGCACCATCTGCCCTCTTTTAAATTCACCTAAATCCCCTCCCTTTTTACCTGAAGGACAATTTGAGTATTTTTTAGCTAATGTTTGGAATTTAGCTCCTTTTTTCAATTGCGCAAGAATATCTTCAGCTTTATCCTGATGTTTCACTAATATATGTAATGCAGCTGCAGTATTTGCCATGCTCGTTTCTCTCAAGTTAATTAATAAGTCGCTATATTAACATTGCTTATGTTCAAGTTAAATTGCGACTTAGTGTTGATACTATCTCGTTAAAAATAAATGCTAACTGATAAAATAATGTTTACCTATAAACTAGCAAAATTATTGATATAAATAGCGTTTAATCTTTTTCGTTGGTGTTTTAATAAATGGCTCTCTCTGTTCGACAACTGAATGTAATTTACAATAACTCGATAATGCTAAATTAGAGGATTTTTTAACTTCTTCTAACAAAATCAGCAACTCTTGATGCATATCACTATCACTGTTGGTACCCATCTGATATTGCTCATCAAATTTATCGTAATCAATATAAATCTTAGCCACCAATTTTTTATTCTTTTCGAAGACCATGGATTCACAGACCAAAGGATGTTTATCGATGACACTTTCAACCGCCTCAGGATAAATATTTTCGCCACTTGGCCCAACGATCACACTTTTGCTGCGTCCACTTATCGTTAAAATACCTTTATCATCAATGTATCCTAAATCACCGGTGTTAAGCCATCCATCATTGTCCAAGACTGCTTCAGTCTGATTCTGCTCTTTAAAGTAACCTTGCATTACATTAGGACCACGCACATGTAGTTCACCTTCTTTATCTGTTTCATTGTGCTTTACAAATTTATGCTCAATGTCGGCCACAAAAGGTCCCGTTGTACCTAATTTAGTCTTGCCTACTACAGCACCAGCGATCAATGGTGCTGTTTCCGTTAAACCATAACCAATGGCATAAGGAAAACGTGCTTCAATAAGGAACTGCTCAACATACTCAGGTAATTTTGCGCCACCGATACCAAAAAATTTAATTTCACCACCAAAGCTTTGTAACAGTTTTTTACCTGCCGATTTATTCAACTGTTTGCGAGCAAAACCAATGTTGTTGTACAGGTAACTTAGTACCTTGTTCTTATTCATCTCCGGAAGCACTTGATTTTTATAAATTTTCTCAATAATCAAAGGCACACTTATCATGTAAGTTGGTTTTACTTGTTGCATCGCCTTTAATATGATTTTTGGTGAAGGTATCCGATTAATATAATGAATAGAAGCGCCATTCGAGAAAGGTGTTAAAAATCCAATTGAACATTCAAAAGTATGCGCTAATGGTAAAATAGATAAAAACTTATCTTGTGGTTTGATCTTCACTAAAATATTGGCCTGCGCTAACTGTGCCAATAAATTATGATGGGTGAGCATCACCCCCTTTGATTGACCAGTGGTGCCCGACGTATAAATAATAACCGCAAGATCATCAGCCTTGATAGCATTCTGATCACTGGTTTTAGGCATCAGCTTTTTATCCTTCGCAAACTGTATTGCTTGCTCTTTCATTTCTTGTATCGCGCTCGTTGCTTTGATATACAGATCTGAATGCGTCGGTGTTTTATCTTCAACCAATTCAAAGGTTTCTAATTCAAATACATAGGCTAAACGGGAACTAAAATCTTCTTCATCTAATTTTGCACACAGCTTTCTAGAAGCAAACAATGCTTTAACGCCTGAGTGCTTGATTATATGGTGAATTTCATTACTGTGGAATTCAGGTAAAATAGGGACAACAACCGCACCCATGCCGATTACCGCAAGGTAAACAATCCCCCAGTTAGGCATATTTTCACTACAAAGCGCAATTTTATCACCATGGCTAAACCCAACTTTAGATAACATCGCTTGAAGTTCATGTACTTTTTGCTGAGCTTCTTGATAAGTAATAGCTTCCTTTCCTACATGGCAAGCAAATGCATTGTCTGCGTATCTTTCAAAGATAAAGTCAGATAATAAAGAGAAGTTTTCATGTTCTATTTGTAATGTCATACAGACCCTTAACGTCGATAACTAATGTAGCTAGGATATAAATTAGATAATTAAATTAATCATATAACAAAAATACGTAGCAAAAACTAAAACAGCTCACTTTATCTAACCTAGGTTCAATAAAATTAATCACCAAGCAATTAATCGCTATCGATAAACCTGTGTTAATATCAGCTTTTTATTTATCGAGACAACTTTATGGCACGCTACGTAACCTACTTTTATCAAGGTACACAAAAAACAATTACTTTCTCTTATAGCCAACACTTTGATATTTACGAAGCAGTTGCTGAAGCAGAAGGCGTTGATTTAACCTCATTTTGGGCAATGGAAAAACAGTTAGAAATGAGCTGTCGCGGGCAAGGTATTGTAAAAAACTTTAGAGCAAATGAATTTGAACGAATGGGGTTTGCTGATATTAAATTTGTACGAGACGAGACAAAAGAAAAAAACTAACCGATAGAAAACACCTTAAAGCTTACTGAAAAATAAGAAGCCCTCCCTTTGAGCTTCTTATTTCACGTCATTAACTTAGGCTAAAGCATTAGTCGTTGATTGTTTAAGAATACGTGTTTCTAATACTTTCAAAAGCACACCGTATGCAGGTAAGAAGAGACATAAACTTACAATTAACTTAAAGCCATAATCAATCATTGCAATTTCAGGCCAATTAGCTGCCATAAAGCTATCTGTAGAAGCATAAAATGCTAGACCGAAGAAGATTAATGTATCTAATAAATTACCTAACAAGGTCGAAGCTGTTGGGGCTACCCACCATTTTTTGGTTAATCTTAATTTAGCAAATACCTTAATATCTAATAACTGACCAAATAAGTATGCAGCAAAACTTGCAGCAGCAATACGCAGCACAAAACTGTTGTAGTCAGATAATGACGCAAAGCCTTGAAACTCACCTTGATGGAACAAAACACCAATCACATAAGAAACCAGTAACGCTGGTAGCATTGCTTTAAAAATAATGCGACGAGCATTACTTTGACCAAAAATTCTAACGGTTAAATCAGTTGCAAGATAAACAAATGGGAAACTAAATGCGCCCCAAGTGGTATGCCAACCAAAAACAGTAAAGGGAAGTTGAACTAGGTAGTTACTAGCGCAAATGACAATGATATGAAATCCAACCAATAGCGTAAGAGCACGGCGAATTTGCGTGTGAGACAGTGATAACATATTTTAACCTTTTTATATGTAACAACGGGGTGAGGGAACCCGCTTAGTATGTAACCCATTATTGGGGCCGCATATTATAAGGTGGTGAATGCTCAATACAAGTTTTTATAGTTTAAATATGTGCTTTTCTACCTCCCCTACTATAATTTTAATGATCATCAATGCTACACTGTATAAAAAAACATGAGAGGCTAATATGTTTGCTAATAAACCAATTAAAATAGCAAAAGATATTGAAGGCGTTCGACGTAGTGCCCTTTGGCATTTATCTCGTCGTGACCATAGCCAAGCTGAACTGCTAAAAAAACTTCAGCGTAAAACCGATAATAACGATTGGATAGAGAGCGTGATCAATGAATGTTTGGATTTTAATTATCTGAACGATCAACGCTTTGCGGATTCTTTTATTCGTAATGCACAAAACAAAGGCCACGGTCCAGCAAGGATTCAACAAGATTTAAAAATAAAAGGGATTGGCGAGCCACTCATTAAAAAAGCATTTGCAGAGAATCAATTCAACTATATTGATGCTGCTGAGCAACTGTTAAATAACAAATATAATGAAGCTATTGTCACTACCAATTTAAAACAAAAGGCAATGGGCTTTTTACAAGCAAAAGGTCATCGTTTTGATACTATCTCGCTTGCAATTGAAGCACATAATGCACTTTATCCGACGCCTAGTTTTAGCAGTGTAGACGAAGCAAGTAGCTTACTATCAAAAAAGTTTAAACACGAAATAACCGATAGCAAACAGGTTAATAAAGCATTAAGATATTTAGTTTCAAATGGTTATGACTATTCAAAATCAAATCAAGCAATTAAATTATTTAACCAACAATTAGCAGACGAAGCATAAAGACCCTCTGCATATCTATACAAATTACGGACTCTTCCAATGGCAAAAGCAAAAACCAAAATATCCTATGTTTGCAGTGACTGTGGCGCTGATTATACAAAGTGGCAAGGCCAATGTTCAGAATGTAAATCTTGGAATACCATTACTGAATTTCGAGAAGCTTCGAGTACCACTAAATCGGTCAACGCTGCAATCAATCGAAACCAAGCAGGCGGTTATGCAGGTGTTACTAGCAATGGAGTTCAAAAGATTTCTACCGTGCAGGTTGAAAATGCACAAAGAGTCTCAACCGGATTAAGCGAACTGGACCGTGTATTAGGCGAAGGCATTACCTTAGGCTCAGTGGTCTTAATTAGTGGTGACCCTGGTTCAGGTAAAACCACCCTACTCACAAAAGTTGCTTCTGTGATGTCTCAAACAATGTCTACTTTATATGTCACTGCAGAAGAAAGCTTAAGCCAATGGGCAAAACGAGGTATTGAGCGTTTACAGCTTAATTTTAACGAAGATAACTTTTTATTATCCGATACAGATAACATAGAAGATATTGTGAATCAGTGTATCGAAAATAAGGTTAAGTTTTTAATAGCCGATTCCATTCAGGCATTTGAATCAAACTCAGTAGATGGATCTGCTGGCGGTGTTACCCAAGTTAAAACCTGTGCGAAAATATTAAACCGTTTGTGTAAACAACATGGGATCACCTTAATTTTAGTTGGCCAAGTTAACAAAAACTCACAAATGGCAGGCCCACAAACCCTTAAACATATTATTGATACAGCCATTCATATCGAAGTAAACGATGCCTCTGTGCGTATTTTACGTGCTGATAAGAACCGGTTTGGTGATACTGAACAAGTAGGCATATTTCAAATGACTGAAAAAGGCATGCATTCAGTTGATAACCCAAGCCGTTTATTTTTATCAGGCAGTGAAGAACACTTTGAAGGCTCTGCTATTTCCGTAATTAAAGATGGCGCTCGTAATTTATTAATTGAGATTCAAGCTCTGGCAACAGAAGTGGAAGGCGAAAAATCGATTCGTAACTGTATCGGTGTTTCATACAGTAGATTATCCTTAATCACAGCGGTATTAAAAAAACATGGTGGTATCCCAACCTACTATGACATCAACATTAGTTTGGTCGGTGGACTGAAGATGGCTGATTCAGAAACTTCTACTGATATGGCGGTAACCGCTGCATTGTTGAGTTCCATTAACTCAAAACCATTACCAAATGACGCTGTTTTTATTGGTGAGTTAGCGTTAACAGGTGAATTACGCCAAATCCCACAAATTGTGCCACGTGTGCGTGAAGCGCTAAGCCATGGTAAAAAACAAATATTTATACCGGCGGTTGCTTACCATTCTTCAATGCAACAATTTGTTAAAGCGGATCAAAAAATAATAGCGCTTAAGAATGTAAGAGAGCTAATCGAAGCTTTACAATAATCAACGCTTAGATTTATCTAAGATGCTTATAGGTAATATTAATTGATCATACCAACACATTAATTGTTAACTCAGGATCTGAAATTGATGAACACTGCAGAATTATTAGACCGCTATAAGCATTTATTTAAAAAGGATCAAGGCGTTGTTTTGGACCTTGCTTGTGGGCAAGGAGACAACGGCTTAGCATTAAAAGCTCAACAAATAGAGGTTTTATTTGCCGATATAAACCAGCAACACTTATCCGATCTAGCATCTGACCATCATGTTGATAACAATGCGCTGTGGCATGCTGATTTTGAAGGTGATGGATCAACCGCACCAGAAAAGTTGAGTACTCTGCAATTGCAGGGATGTATTGTTTTTAGATACTTACATCGACCATTATTTAGCGCAATTAAAAAAGCCATTAAGCCTGGCGGCTTTGTTATTTATGAAACATTTACAATAAATAACAGACAATTTGGTAGGCCTAATAGTGAACGCTTTTTATTGCAAGAAAATGAATTAAAAGCACTGTTTAGTGATTGGACAATACATTTTTATTTTGAAGGCATTAAACATGATCCAATGCGTTCAATTGCACAAATTGTTTGTCAAAAGCCATTGACTGAAAACTAACTAATACCAATCTGTAAAATTAACTGGTCAGTTTCATCCAATCCACCCTTCGAGGCCTTCGCTTAGATAGATACTCACCTATTTATTAACGCTAGGTCTACTCACTTTCAGAAATCTTGCTTTGACTTTGGGGCGGTGGGCGAATTAAGTATCAGCTTAGTATCATGAGCGGAGAAGCTCTGCGACTTCTTTTTTTAGCGTCCCTTGTAGGTGCAATGAATAAAACAAAGCACTTCGCTCTTTACCTTTTTGCATTTTATTCTGGTCAAGTATAACTGGACACCTGACTTTGTAAATTTTCATAGTTAATCGGTGTTAAATCATTG
>NZ_JBAKAZ010000011.1:0-71314 GCF_038155185.1 Psychromonas aquatilis | reverse complement strand
AGTTTGTTTTGGTTTTTTATTTTGACGCAAGCAGGGAGACTAAAGTCACCGCCCCGAAGTAGAAATTGAGTGATCTTTTGGGGCGGTGGGTGAATTAAGCGTTAGCTTAGTCTCATAAGCGGAGAAGCTCTGCGACTCATTTTCAGGAACCTTGTTTTGACTTTGGGGCGGTGGCTTGAGCCTCCCTTGTAGATGCAGTTAAAAAACAATGCACTTCGCTCTTTACCTTGTGGCATTTTACTTCGATTGGTATAAAGGTCTGTTAAGATACCAAGATGCCGACTAAACTCATTCAGCAAGGCGAAGCACTCAGATAGGGATATCATGACATATTTAAAAAAACTATTTGGTTCACTGATTTCTCGAATGTTGCTATTAACTATCGTGTCGGTGTTTTTAGCACAAGGGTTAACCAGCTTATTTTGGGTAACACAGTTAGCAGACACAGAAAAAAATGTAGTATTAGTGAATGCCGATAATTTAGCGCATAGTGCAGTAAGTACAATTTCATTTTTTCAGAAACTCCCTAATGATTATCGACACCTTGTTCTGGAACAATTAAGAGAATTAGGTGGCTCGCGTTTTTTCGTATCCTTAAATAAAGAAATTATTAATATCAATCCTATTAATGATAGCCAGCTCAAACAGCAAGTCCTTGGCAACATTAAGCAGATAGTTCATAAAAAACTGGGTAATCAGCGAACCTTATTGTTAGAGTTTTCAAACTCAGAAGATTTACACGTGATTAACAATGATATCTTACTGAAAGACTTGCCTCCTTCATGGGGCGCTTATAATCTCATTATCCCCTCTGTTAAACCCCCTATTTTGGTTCTACAAATGGAGCTTTCTGATAATGAATGGTTATATTTAGCGGCGGTATTGCCTCCTCCTTATTTGCTAGATGATGTGACCTTTATTTCTGGCCAACAAATAGCTTCAATTATTATTACCACACTTATTTTATTGCTTTTTATTTACATGATTTTCCATTGGCAAACCAAACCATTGAAAAACTTAGCACTAGCAGTAGGCGAGTTTAGTATTGATTTTACCAAGCCACCATTAGCTGAAAAGGGCGCCGCAGAAGTTGTCTCTGCAACACGGGCTTTTAACCATATGCAACATAAGCTACAAAGTTATATTAAAGATCGGGAAGTGTTATTTAGGTCGGTTTCTCATGATTTAAAAACACCTATTACGCGTTTACGTCTACGTGCTGAGTTATTAGATGATGAGAAGCAGACGGATGCCTTTAATACCGATTTAGAAGATTTAGAGATGTTAGTGAAAGCAGCATTACAAATAGTGAAAGATACTGATATTCATGAGAATGTAACGGATATTAATCTGGATAAATTACTGCATCAAATTGTTGGTCCGCAAAAACAAAAAATCAATTTACATATCAATACCGACTTGGTTTATCGAGGTAAACCACATGCGCTTAAACGTGCGTTATCCAATTTAATTGATAATGGAATTAAGTATGGTGGAAGTGTTGATGTCATGGTTAAAGAATCGGCTCATTCGCTAGTGATTATTATAAGAGATAACGGACCTGGTATTTCTGCTGATGCGATGGAAGCTGTTTTTACACCTTATGTCAGATTGCATGATGATAAACAGGGACATGGTTTGGGCTTAGGTATTGCCAGAAATATCATTCAGGCACATGGTGGCAATATTTACCTCTTCAATCACCCTAAAGGGGGACTGGAAGTCTGTATAAAATTACCGAGGCCGTATTAATGAGTGCAACGTCAATTAAAACATCAACATTGAAAGCAGCTTTATTGCTGTCTGCTGCTTATTTAGGTTCGAGTGTACCTGCGTTAGCTTCTCCATTTGAGGTACTACATTGGTGGACTGAGCAAGGTGAATTAGAGTCAAAGAAAACATTGGCTAATGCATTAAAGATTAACAATATAGATCTCGAAGACTTTGCGATTGTTGGCGGTGGTGGTGATGGTGCTCTTCATGTGTTACAGATGCGCGCTTTATCGGGAAACCCGCCTGAAGCGGCACAGATCAAAGGGCCTGATATCACAGAGTGGGATAAATTAAGTATGTTGGTTAATATCAATGATGTCATTGATACAGCAAGTTGGCGGGCTATTTTCCCTCAAGAAGTACTTGACGATATCACCGTTAATCAGAAATACATGGGAATACCCATTAATATTCATCGCGTTAATTGGTTATGGCTTAATACTAAGATTTTTAAACAGTACAACCTGCAAGCGCCCGAAACCTGGGAGCAGTTCTTTAGTATCGCAGATTATTTAACTGCACAGGGAGTTAACCCCATTGTACTGGGCGGGACTTCTTGGCAAGATGCGTTGTTATTTGAGTCGGTGGCTATATCCCAATTAGCCCCAGAGAAGTATATACAAGCTTTTGTCGATTTTGATAATCAGGTGATTAACTCTGAGGAGATGGTTAATACTTTTAAGCTGTTTAAAAAATTACATCGTTATGTAAGAACAGAGCAACAAGGGCAAGATTGGCCTTGGGCTTCTCAGGTTTTTATTAATGATCAAGCGGCTATGTTATTTATGGGGGATTGGGTGAAAGGGAGTTGGACTGTCGCGGGGAAAACAGCATTAAAAGATTATATGTGTGTTCCGGCACCCGAAACCCAAGGTGTGTATAGTTATAATATTGATAGCTTTGTTGTATTCAAAAAAGTGACAACAGAGGCTCAGTTAAGTAATCAAAAAACCTTTGCAAAGACCTTAACATCGGCCGCATTCCAACATGACTTTAATTTACTTAAAGGATCAATTCCAGCCAGAAGTGATGTTTCCCTTGCAGGTTTTGATCAATGCTCAGTCCGTTCTGCAACTGATTTCAAACAAGATAGTAAAGTCCCATCTTTCACACAAAATATGGCCACCAATAGTTACCAACAAAGAGAGATTATTCAATTAATTAGTCATTACTTTAATAGTGAAACAATGAGAGCAGAAGAAGCCGTACAACAATTAAGTGTTTTAATTAAAGCATTAACCTCAAAATAGTCAGTTAAACACGACTGTTGTTATGAACTTCTTTTAAAGTCATAGCATTTACGTGTTGTATTGAAGGAATGACAGGCGGTGAGTCGCTTAAGCTTCTTAAACAGAAAAGGCGTATTTGAAAGTGCATGCACTGTTCAAATACGCCTTTTTATATCTACTACTTACCTTCAAGTGAAGTAATACCAATCACACTAATTAACTGATCTATTTTACTTGCTAAAATAACTTATTTCTTCGTTGTAATTTTCGCAAATAGAACAACTATTTAACTCAAATTACGCCTTAAACTAAGTCATTTTTTCTGCGTAAAATTTAGATCACTTATTTAATATAATTGGTATAATGAGTTTTGGAAGTCATTATTTCCCTAAGAAAGCTTCCATATCAGTTTTAAGGTTATCAGAGCGTGTACCAAAGATAGCCTGAACACCGTTACCTGAAATAACCACACCTGCAGCGCCTAAGCTTTTAAGTTTAGCTTGGTCAACTAGTTTGATATCGTTAACGCTAATACGTAGACGGGTAATACAAGCATCTAAGTTGGCTATGTTCTCTTTACCACCAAAGGCGTCAACTAATGCAGATGACATCTCTTCATTATTTAACTTAACTGCTGTCTCTTGCTCTTCATCTTCGCGACCTGGTGTTTTAAGGTTTAGCGCTTTAATCACAACACGGAACAATGTGTAGTACACAACTGCGTAAATAAGACCGATAACGATGAAGTAAACGATTTTTTGAGCGTGAGCTGAAAGTACTAAGAAATCAATTAACCCGTGAGAGAAAGAGGTGCCGTGTACCATGCCTAGCATGTTTGTAACTACAAATGCAGAACCAGCTAATAGTGCGTGAATGGCATATAGAACAGGCGCAACGAACATGAATGAGAATTCAATAGGCTCTGTAATACCAGTTAAGAATGAAGTTAATGCCGCAGAAAGCATGATACCCATTACTTTTGCTCTATTTTCTGGTTTAGCTGAGTGTGCAATAGCAATCGCAGCAGCAGGTAGACCAAACATTTTGAACATGTAACCACCTGCTAATTGGCCAAAACCATTACCAGCGGCACGTGTTGCTTCATCAGCAGATAGGTAACATGTTAAAATACCATTTAACTGCTCACCACTTGCATTAACACAAGAACCGGCTTCAAAGAAGAAAGGCACATTCCAGATATGGTGTAAACCAAAAGGAATTAATGAACGTTCTATTAAACCGTATAAACCAAAAGCGACGGTTGGGTTTTGATGCGCTGCCCATTCAGAGAATGATGCGATACCCGCGCCAATTGGTGGCCAAATAATTGATAAGATGGCACCCATCAAAATAGCTGAAAAGCCTGTCATAATTGGGACAGCACGTTTACCGGCAAAAAAGCCAAGGTAATCTGGAAGGCTAATATTATAAAAACGATTAAACATCGCGGCAGCAATACCACCGGCAATAATACCACCTAGTACCCCAGTATTTGCACCTGGTGCTAAGGTTTCAATCGTTTGCATCATAATGTAATAACCAACGGCGGCAGCTAAGCCTGCTACACCATCATTTTTTGTAAAACCAAGTGCAACACCAATAGCAAATAATAGTGCCATATTACCAAAGACCGCTCCGCCTGCTTGTTCCATTAATTGCGAAACAACATCTGGCAATACACTAAATTTAGCCGCACCCACACCTAATAATATACCTGCAATAGGCAATACAGATACAGGTAGCATTAACGACTTACCTACTTTTTGTAAATTTCCAAATATGTCCATTATATTATCTCCGATAATGATCAAAATATTGTTTAAAAAGGGAATTAAAAATACTTTTAATTTGATAAGGATTATATAAAGGATGAGAGAATGTTGTTGCGTGTGCAAACACTAAAATAAAATAAGTTACATTTAATTACTTAGTCATTTGTCTTGTTACATTTTGTTACAATTTATCTAGATGAGAGGAATTGGTTACTTAAGATGAAATGAAATAAAAGCCAATATGGGTAAGTGAAGAGCGGTTGAATTAATCTGCTTACACTATAAGCATAAGCAGATTGAGTTTTAGTTTTTACTGAAGCTGTTTAAAGATTAGCCGCGTACAACCATGACTCTGAATTTTCTGCCTTTCAGCTTACCTTCACTTAATTTTTTAAAGGCAACTTTAAGGTGTTCGCGTTGAACTGCAACATAAGACCAATATTCAGATACTGATATTTTTCCTATTTGTTGGCCAGTAATTCCATCATTTCCTGTTAATGCACCAACAATATCACCAGGTCTCACTTTTTGTTTTTTACCGCCTTCAATACGGATCGTGATCATTTCTGATGGTGCTGGTGGCACGTCTAATAAATCCTGCTCAGGCAGTGAGCTTGATTGAATATTACGATCTAATATGTCTTCGAGTAATTTAACGCGATGATCATCTTTATTGCTGTAAAAAGTAAATGCCAGGCCTTTACTACCTGCTCGACCTGTACGTCCAATACGGTGAACATGTACTTCAGGATCGTGTGCCATATGAAAGTTAAATACGGCGCTTAAACTATCAATATCTAGCCCACGAGCAGCTACATCTGTTGCTACTAAAATTCGAGCGCTTTTATTAGCGAAGCGAATAAGCGCTTGGTCTCTGTCTTTTTGCTCTAAATCACCGTGCAATGCGATTGCACTAAAACCTCGATTTGCAAGTTCGTCAGCAACCTCTTGTACCTCACGCTTAGTGTTACAAAATACAACACTTGAGTCTGGTTGGTAACGGTTTAGTAATAAACGTAACGCAATCATACGTTGTTCATTATTTTGCACTGAATAAAAGCGTTGATCGATTGTGTTGTTATCATGTGTTGCAGCAACCGTAATTTGTTTCGGTGCGTTCATGATGCGCTGTGCAATCTTTTGAATTTGATCTGGGTAAGTCGCACTAAATAATAACGTTTGTCGTTGTGCAGGGCTATGCTCAATGATGGTATCTATTTCATCTTGAAATCCCATCTCAAGCATTCTGTCAGCTTCATCTAATACTAAAACACTAAGGTGTTGTAGCGATAATGAACCTCTTTTTAAATGATCTTGAAGTCGACCAGGCGTACCAACAATGATATGAGCACCATGCTCTAATGAAGCTGCCTGCGGGCTTAGCGGTGTACCACCACATAATGTCATTACTTTGATATTATGAATGGAGCGTGCAAGGGTTCTAATATCACTGGCTACTTGATCTGCTAGTTCACGAGTAGGGCAGACAACTAAAGATTGGATTCTAAATTGTTTTACTTTTAAGTGATGTAATATACCTAAGGTAAACGCAGCGGTTTTGCCTGAGCCGGTTTTACCTTGTGCAATAACATCTTCGCCTTTCAAAATAAGCGGTAAGGATTGTGCTTGTATCTCGGTCATTTTTTCATAACGCAAAGATGCTAGATTGGTTAAAAGACTCTGTGATAAAGGCAAAGATGCAAAAGAGGATTCACTCACGATAATAACTTCCTGATAACGTAATAATATTGGTTGCTACAATAACAGTTTGTGGGGTGGCGAACAAAATTATTCAATGAAAAGGCGATATTACTTGTCAGGATAAGATAAACAGGCAGTAGATTGACTAAGCAAAGCATAAATCGGCGCTTTACTTAGTCAATTAGCGTTACAGTTGTGGTGCGTCGAAGTTAGCAGGTTGATCGCTGTAAGCACAAACATTATGCGCTTCAACTAAGCCATCTTCAGCAACACAGTGCTGTTCAAAAAAGGCTACTATTTCTTTACGTTGGCAATGTGCTTCAAAAGCGGCTTTGTTTGCCCAAATCTCATTAAAGACTAATGGGAAACTTTCACCTGTTGCAAATGGGTTTTCTATTTGTCTCGTTGCAAGGTATTGAATACAGCCATCCTCACGATGAGCGTTTGGCTCTAGTGATTGTAGTACTTTGAATAACTCATCTTCTTTGCCTGGTTTAGCGCGAAACATAGCGATGCAATAAATTTTTTGTGACATTATTTTTCCTCATTGAAATGAAATGGGTAAAAGAGACCTAGTGTAATCGCAATACTAGCGACTATTTTGTGAACTAAAAACTGCAATGGCACGTATTAATATTATCATTGCCAATTCAAATATTATTAACGCTCAGCGTATTTTAGTTAACCTTTACTGTATGATATTGGAATACATTAATGATATTAAGTTTATTTATCGGTAATTGATAGACATGGCAGAGCCTTTGTTTATTTAGTGAACAAGCCGTTATTATCATTTGAATTGAGCAGTTAAATTTATTTTTATTTAAGGAAGTTAACATGGATATCTTATTGGAATACGTACTTAATATACAAGTCTTGATCTTGGTCTTAGTCGTGATTATTTTAAAGAAATCGATTATTTTTGTACCGCAAAACCGCGCTTACTTAATCGAGCGTTTTGGTAAGTATCAATCAACACGTGAAGCGGGTTTAAACTTTCTAGTTCCCTTTATTGATCATATTGGTGCGGATCGTTCAATGAAAGAACAAGCTGTTGATGTGCCAAGTCAAAGTGCGATTACACGCGATAATATTTCTTTAAGCGTCGATGGTGTATTGTTCTTTCGCGTATTAGACCCATACAAAGCAACGTACGGCGTTGATGATTATGTGTTTGCGGTAACCCAGTTATCACAAACGACTATGCGTTCAGAACTAGGTAAAATGGAGTTAGATAAAACCTTTGAAGAGCGTGATGTATTAAATACTAATATTGTTGCATCTATTAATGAAGCTGCTGGTCCATGGGGAATTCAGGTGCTACGTTATGAAATTAAAGATATTGTGCCGCCAGCTACTGTAATGGAAGCCATGGAAACACAGATGAAGGCTGAGCGTGTTAAGCGTGCACAAATTTTAGAATCGGAAGGGGATCGCCAAGCTGCGATTAACGTTGCCGAAGGTCAAAAAGCTTCTGTTGTACTTCAAGCAGAAGCAGAAAAAGAAGAGCAAGTATTACGTGCTCAAGGTGAAGCTGAAGCGATTATCGCCGTTGCAGAAGCACAAGCTGAAGCATTAAACAAAGTTGGTGAATCAGCAAACACTGAAGCGGGTCAAAAAGCGATTCAGTTAGACTTAGCGACTAAAGCAATCCAAGCGAAAGAGGCGATAGCGAAAGAGTCATCTGTGGTCTTACTGCCAGATAGCGGGAATGATGCTGCTTCAATGGTTGCGCAAGCGATGACCATTATTACTAGCTTAAATAAAGATAAAGGCTAATTATGGAATACATACTTACACATTTCCCACAAACGCTCGTTGTACTAGGCCTTATCTTTTTAGTGATTGAGGTGTTAGTGCTGGGGTTTTCAACTTTTGTTTTGTTATTTGTAGGTATAGGCAGCATTATTACTGGTTTATTAATGGCACTTGGTTTTTTACCGGAAACCTTATTCAGTGCATTATTAGGCACAGCGATCATTTCGGCGCTGGTGGCTTTAGTGAGCTGGCAGCCCATGAAACGGATGCAAAATAAAGCAGAATCTCACCAAGTTGATAATGGTATGGTCGGTGAAACCTTTATTTTAGAAGAAGATCTGTTAGTAGGTAAAAAGGTTAGCCATCGTTACTCTGGCGTTGATTGGCAAGTACAATCAAAACAAACTTTAATAGCAGGCACTGAGGTTAAAATAACACGCATGCAAGTGGGTGTATTAACAGTAGAAGCTGTTTAGCGTAAATCGGTGCGCGTGTTCACAACGAGTCATTATAAAAAGCCGATAGTTTATATCGGCTTTTTTGTTGCTATCAATGACTACAGAGAGTGCTTTTATGGTGAGTATTAAGCTCGGCCCATGAATTTCTTCTCAGTAGTATTAACACGAATTTTTTCACCTGTTGAGATATGCTCAGGGACTTGAACTGTTAAACCGGTTGATAGAATAGCTGGTTTTGTACGAGCAGAAGCTGAAGCACCTTTAATTGACGGGTCAGTTTCGACTATTTCTAAGTCAACACTCGCTGGTAATTCAACACCAACAGGAGAACCATCTACGATAACAACTTGTAAGCCTTGTGTATTTTCATCAATAAATAAAGCTTCTTCAGCGATACTTTCTTTGTTTAAGTTGTAAGGTGTGTAATCTTCGCTGTCCATAAAGACAAGCTCTTCACCATCAACATATGAGAATATAACATTACGACGAATAAGATCTGCTAGTGTTAACATATCGCTGTCTTTAAATGTTTCATCTGTTTTAGCGCCGCTAACAACATCGTACATACGCATACGGTATAAGCTACCGCCAGCACGACCTTGCGGTACTGAACGTTCGATATCTTTTATGATGTAAACACTATTGTTAAACTCAATTGCTGTATTTTTCTTAATATCACTTGCTTTAGGCATTTATCTTTCCTTGTTTATTACTTATATACATCGCGCTGGTTTAGGTAAACCAGCAATTTTAGTGGCTTGTTTAGCTGGGCCATCTGGAAATAATTTGTATAAATAGCGGCTGCTAATCTGTTCTTTTCCATATTTATTTTGCATTGCTTTAACAAGCGCACGAATAGCTGGGGAGGTATTAAACTCCTCGTAAAATTCACGAACAAAGTAAATAACTTGCCAGTGTTGTTCTGACAAAGTGACACCCTCTATTTCAGCAATTTTAGCTGCTAATGAATCACTCCAACACGTTGAATCAAGTAAATATCCTTGTGCGTCTGTCGCGATTTCTTGACCATCAAATATCACTGTGATCCCTTTTTTATCTGTTAATAAATTGCTGCAAAATTTTATAGTAAAAGGTTAAAACCATCAATCATTTGCTTTGCTCTGAATTATCTTCAGCAGCGATTGAATATCCATTGCAGTAAATGAAATTAACCTAAGTTGTTCAATAATTAATTTTGCTTCATCGGATAGGTTGTCTTTATATTCTTGAAAAGCATTAATGTCTATACTTCTTTTGTCGATCACTTTTAACTCTGGGCGATAAGTGTATAAAATTTGCTCGGAAGTCATCTTGAATAGCTGTTTTAAAATAGCAAGATCCGATCTCGAATCTATTCTGTGACGGTGTGATGAAAGAGCTGCAATATAACAGGTGAGGGCATCACAACGGTTAACTAATGCGTAAACTTCACGTTTTAAATGTTGTTTAGAATTAGGCTCGATTAACATGCTTTGCCAAGCATTGGTTAAAGAAGCATCTGACTTAAAGGTGTTAAAGCGTGTTTTTCTAAAGATTAAGTTCTCACTTTTACCAAACTGATATTGTTGGGAAATCTGTTTAAAGTAGCGGCTGCTATTCAATAAATGATTATTTACCAAGCTTGGAAAACGTTTGAATTGCCAATCAGGATAGATAAAACTGATGGCGATAAAGCTCAGGAAGCAACCAACTAACGTTTCATAGATTCTTGCATACAATACCTCTATACCTGAAGGAGATAATAAGTTGGTTAATATCATTACAAATATGGTGATAAAAATAACCGCTAAACCATAGTTAGTACGGACATAAGTAATAAATAGGAAAGCAGAGAGCACCATTAGAATAGCTTGCGGGGTTGCATTAGGCAGTAAAAAGAAAATAGGGAAACTTAATACGATCCCCAATAACGTCCCAAAACTTCTTAGCATTAGACGTTTACGTGTTTCACTAAAACTAGGCTGACATACAAACAGTACTGTCGGTAAAATCCAAAAACCGTTTTCGAGCTCTAAAATAGTCGGTATAGCGAAGGCAATCACCAGCGAAATACTGATACGGACAGCATGTTTAAAGACTGGTGTTTTTTGTTCGTAGGCTTTGTATAAAACCTTCCAAAAAGGTTGTTTTATTTGCGTCTCGCTATCAACAACTAACGCAGTGGATTCTGTTTTGACTTTATTTAAAGAGATTAATAATTCATTGATACCATGCAAATTGTCATATATTGCTTGTAATGCTTGCATTGCTTCTTGGTTATCATCAAAGGCTTGCAGTTTTTGTTTCAGTAAAAAAAGTTGGTCTGATAGCGCTTGAATGGTCCATTTCAAACGTTTTGAACGCATGTATATATTTTTATCATTAATATGTGCGCCGACTTGATGGCACTCATCACTTAATTGTAAAAGTAATTGGTGGAAACCTTCAAGGATCTGACTGCGACCAAAGGTATTTTCTAATTGGCTGTAAAGGTATTGGCTGGCACTAATTCGCTCATGAATTTGTTCAGCGACGAGAAAGTATTGATTTAATATAGTTAATTCTTTTTGGCGTATGTTGGCTTTATATTGCCCTTTGATCATGTTTTTTGAGGTTTCTATGCGCGCCATAATACTAATATTGAGGATCGCAAGCTTTTGGCGAGTTTCAATAATAGCTTCACGAGAGTTCCCTTTTTGTGTATCGAATAACTCAGATTTTTGTCGTTGATAACGACTAATAGCGTAATATAACTGTGCTAATTGCTCACGCAATGTTCTATTAGGGCTAAAGTAAGACCAGCAGATGGCAAAAATACCGTACCACAAGGCACCGAGAGCCAATAGAATTGGGGATTCAAACCAAGCTGCTGCTTCTTGATGTCCAATTAAAGTGTAAATTGCAATTAGGATTGCACCAAAACCAATGCGGCTATAATGCATGCCTAAACTAGCTAACATCATGAAGAAAAAAGAAGAGATACCTAAGCCTAGCGCAAAGATAACTGGGTAAGGCAACAAGAGTTCAACACTTGAAGCGGCTATAAAAAAGCAAGCGATAACAGTCGCGATGAATTTTTGTCTGTCTTTGGTATTTTCATCCACTTCCACTATCGCAGATGCCAACACCCCTAAACAAAGTGATAATGAAACCGCTAGGCTGGATTGTTGAAAAAATCCAAATTGTAAGTCCAAAAGGGCAGGAATAAACATGCAAGACATTGCGATCACAATGCGAAAACCCGAATGCGAATTTGAATCAGAAATTAATCGTGATAGGACTAATGGAAACGATAATTGCATAACATTCTTCTTTAAAATGGTCTAATAAACAGAGTCTTAATCCTAACCTAAAATGGTTAGATGATCCTACCAATATGGGCTTTTATCACTAAAATAGATGATATCTGTTATTGAGCGTCGGTTTTTGTTTATTATTAATCGTATCTTTGGTGTGACATCTTAGTCCACTTTTGCGACAATACATTGATTTTTTAACTTAAAGAGAAATGCTTGATGTCTGCTCAAATCATTGATGGAAAAGCGATTGCAGCTAAGGTTACGGATAAAGTAGCTGAAGGTGTGAAAGAACGTAAAGATAAAGGTCTGCGTGCACCTGGTCTTGCTGTGATCTTAGTAGGTGGTGATCCTGCTTCGCAAATTTATGTACAAAGTAAACGCCGTACTTGTGAAAAGGTTGGTTTTATTTCCAAAGCTTTTGACTTACCAGAAACAACGACTCAAGATGAATTGTTATCATTGATTGATCAACTTAATGAAGATCAAACAATCGATGGCATATTGGTACAATTTCCTTTACCAAAAGCTTTAGATGAAACATCGGTTATCGAACAGATAAAACCAAGTAAAGATGTTGATGGTTTCCACCCTTATAATGTTGGCCGTTTAGCCCAACGTATTCCGTTATTACGCTCGTGTACACCTCGCGGTATGATCACTATGCTCGAGTCTATTGACGTTGACTTGCATGGTAAACATGCAGTGGTTGTTGGCGCTTCTAATATTGTAGGTAGACCAATGACGCTAGAGCTTTTATTAGCGGGTTGTACAACAACGACGTGTCATCGTTTTACTACTGATCTAGAGCACCATGTGCGTCAGGCTGATGTACTTGTAGTTGCTCGTGGACAAGCTAACTTTATTCCAGGAGACTGGATTAAAGAGGGCGCAATCGTATTAGATGTAGGTATTAATCGATTAGAAAGTGGCAAAATAACGGGTGACGTTGAATTTGAAGTTGCTAAAGAAAGAGCGGCTTGGATATCACCTGTACCAGGTGGTGTTGGTCCAATGACTGTTGCTACATTGATTGAGAATACTTTATTAGCATGTAATGAGTACCATTCATAATTGAGGGCTTATTGCTTTCAATAAAGGTATCTATCATGTCTAGTGGTAAAATCTGAATTAAAAAAAAGACTGCTTATGCAGTCTTTTTTGTTATTAGGCTTTTTATTTATAGATTATCTAAATATCTTTCCGCATCCAGAGCAGCCATACAGCCTGTACCAGCCGATGTAATTGCTTGGCGATAAATATGGTCAGATACATCACCGGCGGCAAAAATACCTTTTATCGATGTTTGTGTTGCATTACCTTCGCTACCTGTTTGTACTTTAAGGTAACCATGATTCATCTCTAATTGACCTTCAAACATATCAGTATTAGGTTTATGACCTATCGCAATGAATACACCCATTACTTCAAGTTCTTCAGTTTTATCAGATAAGGTATCTTTTAAACGTAAACCGGTTACACCCATATCATCTCCTAAAACTTCATCAAGAGTACGATCAGTATGTAATACGATATTACCGTTTTTAACTTTTTCATTTAAACGGTCTAATAGGATTTTCTCAGAGCGGAACTCTGTACGACGGTGTACTAAGTGTACTTCAGAAGCAATGTTTGAAAGGTATAGCGCTTCTTCAACCGCAGTATTACCACCACCAACAACAGCAACTTTTTGATTGCGGTAGAAAAAACCATCACATGTAGCACATGCTGATACACCACGTCCTTTGAACGCTTCTTCTGAATCAAGACCTAAGTAACGAGCAGATGCACCTGTTGCAATGATCAATGCATCACAAGTATAAACACCAGTATCACCTTTTAATGTGAAAGGCGGCTTAGTAAATTCAACTTCATTGATATGGTCGAAAATAATTTCTGTATCAAAACGTAAAGCATGTTCTTTCATGCTCTCCATTAAACCAGGGCCTGTCATATCAGCAGCGCCACCAGGCCAGTTTTCAACTTCAGTCGTTGTTGTTAATTGACCACCTTGTTGCATACCGGTAATCAGTACTGGGTTTAAGTTTGCACGTGCTGCATATACTGCTGCGGTGTAACCTGCTGGCCCAGATCCTAATATTAATAATTTATGATGTTTTACTTCGCTCATATCGTTACCCTAAATAATAAAGTTATCTACGTGCTATTTTAAATAACACGATAATGATTAGTGGATCATTTATAAATTGTGTAAGTCTAAACTTTTGAAACATAAAAGACAGTAAAAAAAAACGGATATCTCATAGAAATATCCGTTTTAAACGATAGGTTTTAACTACCGTTGTATGCCATTACTTAATCATTAAAGTGATGTTTTTACCGTCTGACTGCTTGCACGGTTACTTGCAAATGAACTACCTGCTTGTTGTGATGCTTTCACAATTGTTGGGCGATCTGTTGCAGCTACAATGCTAATTTCTTTAGTTAAGTCTAAAGGTTCAGAGATGGTTTTAACCATTGAAGAGGTTGACTTACCTTTAGCATTACTAACGGTTCCGAATTGTTGAGTTGTTACAACTTCAGGCGTCGTTTGTTTCACAGGAGCCTCTTCAGAAGCTGATTCTACAACTTCAGGTGCCGCTTGCTTGATAGGTGCTTCTTCAACAGTCGCTGCAGGCGCTACATCTTGAGTAGCTTGCTTAGTAGGTGTTTCTTCTACTGCCGCTGTAATCTCAGGAGCTGCTTGTTTTACAGGCGCTTCTTCAACAGTCGTAGCAGGAGCAACCTCTGGAGTAGCTTGTTTTACAGGCGCTGCTTCAACACTTGCAGCAGGTGCCGCTTGTTTTGCAGGTGCCTCTTCGACAGCTTTTTCAGGAGCAGTTTGCTTCACCGGTGCTTTTTCAGCAGTAGACAGTTTTTCTGACACTTGCTCAGCAGGTGCCGCTTCTACTTTTGCTTTTTTCGCAGCAGGAGCCATGTTTTTCGCTGTTGGCACTTTATTTTTCTCAATCACTTTTTGAAGTTTTTCAGCTTCTTTTTGCGGTGATTTTGGGTCTGCAATATCAGTTATTTTACTTGCAACAGGGACAGTTGCTTTAACTTTATGCTCTGCTTCTGTGCCTTCTGGATAACGACTTTCTACTGCATCAAGTTGCTCTGTGTTTTCTTGATCACGTTTGTTACGCTGGCTGCCATTACGTAAGTAACGAGAGCGGCGTTGTGGGATCTCTACAGGTTTGTAGGCTTCATCAGTTTTTGATGCAGCAGTTTTTGCTGTTTCATCAACTTTTTGCTCTTTTTTCGTGTCATCTGCAACCGTTTCAGCTTTAGACTCAGCTTTAGGAGCTTTTGTCTTTTTCACTTTTGCTTTGGGCTTTTTAGGCTCAGTTACTACTTTTTCTGGTTGAGCAACTTCTGCTTCAATTGCATTTGTTTCTGCTACTTCTGGTTGTTGTACACGTACTTTTTTACGCATATTACGGCGTTTTCTACGTACTGCAGGAACCTCAGTTGCATTCGACTTCTCATTATCTTGAGTATTTTGATTGTCGTATTTTTTCGGTTGTGCTTTTGGCTTACGTTCAACATTTTTACGATTATTACGACGCTCGTTATTATTGTCCGTATTTCTTTCTCCGCGGTTATTGCGGTTACGGTTTTGGTTGTTTCTTGAATTGCGAGCCGTACGTTTGTTATTCGTTGGTTCTGGTTGTTTTACCGTTTCTTTTGGCGTAGCCGTTGTTTGCTCAGCAGGTTTTGAGTCATCACTGAAGAAACGAGTAATAGCACTAAACAACTTAGCAAAGAAAGAAACCGGTTTTTGTTCAACAGGTTTACTTGCTTTAGTTTCAGAAGGCTTGTTATTAGCTGGCATTTTTGGTGCACTAAAGCCATCTAAAACAGGAACTTCAAGCTCTTCATGCTCTTTTTTAGCCATGTTTGGTATATAAACAGTATGTTGTTTTTCTAGTGCATCGTAGTTGATGTCTTCTTTACCGTCTTTACGTGTACGTTTTACTTCAAAATGCGGTGTTAATAAGTTCGCATCAGGCACAATGTAAACATCACAGTCATGGCGCTTTTCAATTTTTGCAACTGCTTTACGTTTTTCATTTAATAAGTATGCAGCGACTGCTACTGGAACGCGAGCTTGAATTTGTGTTGTATTTTCTTTTAAACCTTCTTCTTCAATTAAACGAAGGATAGCAAGAGATAAAGAATCATTATCGCGGATAGTACCTTGACCATGACAACGAGGACAAACACGAGAAGCTGATTCACCAAGAGAAGGGCGGATACGCTGACGCGACATTTCCATTAAACCAAATCGAGATATACGGCCTAATTGGATACGTGCTCTGTCTTGACGTACAGATTCACGCATGCGGTCTTCAACATCACGTTGATGACGTGTTGGTGTCATATCAATAAAGTCAATTACTACCAAACCACCTAAATCGCGCAGACGTAGTTGTCGTGCAATCTCTTCAGCAGCTTCTAAGTTTGTATTGTAGGCTGTTTCTTCGATGTCACCGCCGCGTGTTGCGCGAGCTGAGTTAATGTCGATAGAAGTTAAGGCTTCTGTTGGGTCAATAACAATTGAACCACCAGATGGTAGGCGTACTTCACGTTGGAAGGCTGATTCAATTTGGCTTTCTACTTGATAATAAGTAAATAGTGGAATTTCACCTTGGTATAATTTCAGACGATTAACATAGTCAGGGCGAACCAGTTCGATATGCTTTTTCGCTGCTTCGTAAGTTTTAGCGTTATCGATAACAATTTCACCGATATCACGACGAAGATAATCACGGAAAGAACGATCAATTACATTACTTTCACGGTGAATTAAGAAAGGTGATGGCTTTGCTTTTGATGCTTCATCAATGGCACGCCAGTGATTAACAAGGATATTTAAATCCCACTCTAGCTCTTCATCTGATTTACCTGCGCCAGCAGTACGAACAATTAAACCCATGCCTACAGGTAGTTGTAATTTATCAGTCCACTCTTTAATCTTTTTGCGTTCTTCACCTTCGATACGACGAGAAACACCGCCAGTACGTGGGTTATTTGGCATTAGTACTAAGTAGCTACCAGCTAAACTGATGAAAGTCGTTAACGCAGCACCTTTGTTACCACGTTCTTCTTTTTCAATTTGAACAATAACTTCTTGGCCTTCTTTGATCGCTTCTTTGATGTTAGGGCGACCTTTAAATGAGTATCCTTCTGAAAAATAGCTGCTTGAGATTTCTTTAAGAGGTAAAAAACCGTGGCGATCTGCACCGTAGTCAACAAATGCTGCTTCTAGGCTTGCCTCTACACGTGTTATTTTACCTTTATAAATGTTTGCTTTCTTTTGTTCATGACCTGGGCTTTCTATATCAAGATCATACAGTTTTTGCCCGTCTACGAGGGCTACACGTAACTCTTCTGCTTGAGTTGCGTTGATTAACATTCTTTTCATTTGTGAACTCTTGTGTGATTTTTTCGTTATTTTTAATATGTACTCGCTGCTTTTGCATGCTTGACCTCATGTCTGTTTATACAATCTCTCGACTGGCGTATTCAGAGGTGCGTTAAAAAAGCGGTTACAAAAAATATTAAAGTCTAATATTTCAGCGGAACATTCTAATCATGTGATTTATTTTTATAATGTTATGCCTACCAGCGAATTTTATATGAAAAATCACGAGGCATTAACCAATCTATTGTCGCATTTATATTGGCTTACAAGCAACAAAGTTTTTATATATTATGTGATTAAGCGTGATAAACTGAGCAGATGGAACAGATAAATCACTCAGTACGCATAATTGACATCAGTCAAGAAAATGCACAACAACGAATTGACAACTTTCTTCGCTTACATCTTAAAGGCGTGCCTAAAAGCATGATTTATAGGATCGTGCGTAAAGGGGAAGTGCGGGTCAATAAAAAACGTATTAAACCGGATTATAAATTACAGGTTGGCGATAGTGTTCGTATCCCACCGGTAAGAGTAACGCCAGATAATGCATTACCTTCACCTAAATTAAATAGTATTAAAAACCTCGCTTCGGAAATTGTCTATGAAGATGATGGTTTAATTATTTTAAACAAACCATCAGGACTTGCTGTTCACGGTGGTAGTGGCTTAGATTTTGGTGTGATCGAAGGGTTACGCGCACTTCGCCCTGATGTTCGCTTTCTAGAATTAGCACACCGTTTGGATAAAGCGACTTCTGGTTGTTTATTAATTGCTAAAAAACGCAGTATGTTACGAGCATTGCACGAGCAATTGCGTCAAAAAACCATGAAAAAGCAGTATTTTGCTTTAGTTAAAGGTCAATGGGACAAAAAAGATCGTTTGGTTAAAGAACCACTTTTAAAAATACCACAGGATTCAGTGGTTAAAGTCAGCCCACAGGGGAAACCTTCTGAGACGCACTTTAAAATAATTCAACGTTATCAAGGTTGCACATTAGTTGAAGCAAGCCCAGTAACAGGACGAACACATCAAATCCGTGTTCATAGTGCATGTAAAGGCCATAATATTGCTTGCGATGAGCGTTATGGCGATTCAGAATTCGATACCCAAATGAAAGGCTTGGGGCTTAATCGCTTATTCTTACACGCTGCACATATTACTTTTTTCCACCCTGTGTTGGAAAAAAAGATGACGATAAGTGCACCTATCGATCCTCGATTACAGGCACTATTAGACCAACTACAACGAAGCTAATATGAACTATCAATTAATTATTTTTGATTGGGATGGAACCCTAATGGATTCTATCGATAAAATTGTTATCTGTATGCAAGCGGCAGCTGAACAGGAAAAGCAAGTGATTCCTACTGAGCAATCGATTAAAAATATTATTGGTTTAAGTTTATTAAAAGCGATGCAACAACTTTTTCCAACGCTTAGCTTGCCTGAACAAGAGGCGTTGGTCGCTGCTTATAAATGCCAGTACACACAGTCACGCCATATAGTAACGCCACTTTATGATGGTGTTAAAGACCTGTTAATTAGATTGAAAGCACGAGGTTATACTTTAGCTGTTGCAACAGGTAAAGGCCGCGATGGTCTGGATCGCATGTTGCAGCAATCTGCAACGACTACACTTTTTTCTGCCACCATCTGTGCCGATGAAGCGCTTTCCAAACCTAATCCGTCAATGATAAATCAATTATTAAAGCGATTAAATTTTACTGCTGATCAAGCATTAATGGTTGGTGACTCTTGTTATGATTTAGAGATGGCAGCAAATGCTGGGGTCGATAGCATAGGCGTTAGTTATGGTGTACACAGTTCACAAACACTGATTGCATCAAAACCAGTCACAATTATTGATTGCCTAGCGACACAATTAGAAAATTATATTTAACATTAATTATAACAAAGTATTAAAGGAGCTTTAATGTTTAGCGAATATATAAAGTTAACTGGGCGTGGTGAGAAAGGCCGACGTCCATTAACAATGGAAGAATCTAAACAAGCATTAACTGATTATCTAAATGGTGATGCAAGCTTGTTACAACTTGCCGTTTTATTAATGTTACAACGCGTGCGTTGCGAAACACCAGAAGAAGCTGCTGGTTATATCAGTGCACTACGAGAAAAAGTAGACGATCAGTGGGGGCAATTAACCGTTGATCTAGATTGGCCGTGTTTTGCAGGTAAAAAAAGACAGCCACCTTGGTTATTGTTGGCTGCTAAAGTACTCGCGGCGAATGGCGTAAAAATTCTACTTCATGGTCACATGACAGTGGATTTAGTTAAGTACCAAGTAGAATCGGCTTGTCCATTACTTAATATCGAAATCGCAAACTCACCTGATGCTGCGCAAGTTGCACTCGATAATAATAACTTAGTTTATGTACCACTTTCAGCTTATTGCCCTGAACTGATTGAGTTATTGGCGATTCGTGAACAAGTGGGATTACGTACACCTCTTAATACTGTTGCTCGTAGCGTTAATCCAAGCCAGGCCCCTTATAGTATTCATGGCGTTTTTCATAAAAGTTATGAAAAGATTCATGCACAAGCGGCATTACTTAATAATGAGCATAGCATTATTGCTTTTAAAGGTGAGGGTGGAGAGAGTGAAGTCAATCCACGTGTTTCTACATTAGCCTGTGGCGTGATACAAGTTGATGGCAAAGCTCAGTATTTAGAGCAAGAATGGCCAACTTATTTATCTGACTTTTCTGGAGCACACACTGAAGTTTCAGCTGAGTATTTATTAAAAGTGTGGAATAAAGAGATTGAAGATGATTATGGAGATGCTGCTGTGATCACGACCATTGCAATGGTGTTAAAGCAGATGCACCCTGAAAGTACACAGGAAGAAGCATTATTTAAAGCAAAACAATGGTGGTTAGCTAGATAACTGTAGGTTATTTTGTTAGATTTAAAAGAGGCTCATGTAGTTTCTTTTAAATCATAACGAACAGGTGACTAGTCCTGAATAAAACTGATAAGCTGTTCTTATGTGAACTCTTTTATTAGTTTCACTTCCCTATCTACTGTTATTGCACATCTAATACCAACCTGTAAAATTAACTGGCCAGTTCCGTCTAATCCCTAAAGTACGTACTTTTCAACCTCGCTCTTTATCTTGTTGCATTTTACTTAGATGAAGTTTGTTTTGGTTTTTGCTTTGATGCAAGCAGGGAGACTAAAGTCACCGCCCCGAGGTAGAAATTGAGTATTCTATTGGGGCGGTGGGCGAATTAAGCGCCAGCTTAGTCTTATGAGCGGAGAAGCTCTGCGACTCCTTTTCTCAGCCTCCCTTGTAGATGTAGTTAATAAAACAAAGCACTTCGCTCTTTATCTTGTTGCATTTTACTTAGATGAAGTTTGTTTTGGTTTTTACTTTGATGCAAGCAGGCAGACTAAAGTCACCGCCCCGAAGTGATCGAAAATACTACTAGTAAAGCATCCGAAATATTTGGATAGTGTTCTATAAATCTCGAATACTTAAATCTGTCTTTTTATATGCTAGATCTGAATCGCGTTAATCGCAATAGTTAAATCAATTAGCTTCTATTTTTACTTAGGTTGGTATAAATTTAATTAACTTTGATCTTTATTCAATAAAAGCGATGCGGATTATTTACAAATAAGCCGAATCGCTGCAATCATATTAATTTATTCTATTTAACTAAATGTGATTTAAAGTTATCTAATAACTGTTTTAACCAATTTAATCTTTCTCTACTATTTTCTAAATCAATGCCAAATTTCAATTTACTTGGCCCATCTAATTTAAAGGTATTAGATTGCTTTTGTAATAAAGAAACTAAATACATTGGATCAACTTTAGTATGCTCAGTAAATGTTACCGCACCGCCTAACGCATGTGCTTCTATTTTTGCAATGCCTAATGTTGAGCAACGTTGTTTAATTTCTGTCACCGCAATGAGATTTTTTGTCGAATCAGGTAATAAGCCAAATCTGTCTATTAATTCGACTTGTATTTCATTGAGCTCATCATTGTTTTTACTATTAGCAATACGTTTATAGAGAGATAGACGCATATTAACATCAACAACATAGTCATCAGGGATCAACGCTGGAATGCGCAGTTCTACTTCTGCTTGTGTAGCTAAGAGATGATCCAAGCTTGGCTCTTCACCATTGCGTAATGCTTCTACGGCTTGGTTAAGCATATCCATATAAAGATTAAAGCCGATACTTGTTATTTGACCTGATTGTTCATCACCTAATAATTCACCTGCACCACGTATTTCCAAATCATGTGTCGCTAAGGTAAAGCCTGCACCTAACGTATCTAGGGAACCTATCGCTTGCAGCCTTTTTTTCGCGTCGCTAGTCATTAGTTTTGGTGAAGGCGTTAATAAATAAGCATAGGCTTGATGATGAGAACGACCAACACGTCCACGTAATTGGTGGAGCTGTGCCAGACCAAGGTGGTCAGCTCTATTAATGATAATAGTGTTTGCTGTTGGGATGTCGATCCCTGTTTCGATGATGGTCGTACAAACTAATACATTTTGACGTTGATGGTAAAAGTCTGACATGACTCTTTCGAGCTGTTGTTCGTTCATCTGTCCGTGTGCAATTGATATACGAGCTTGAGGTAAAAGCGCTTGCAAGTCTTCTGCTGCTTTACCTATCGTATCAACATTATTATGTAAGTAATATACTTGACCACCACGCATGATTTCACGTGTAATCGCATCACTAACAGTTTGATCTGTGCGTTGCTCCACAAACGTTTTAACGGCTAAACGCTTAGCAGGTGGTGACGCAATAATAGATAAATCACGCATTCCATTCATTGACATATTTAAGGTACGCGGTATTGGTGTCGCAGTCAGCGTTAGGATATCGATTTGAGCACGCAAGCGTTTAATTTTTTCTTTTTGACGTACACCAAAACGATGCTCTTCATCGATGATTAATAGGCCTAAATCGTCAAACTTTATCCCATCACCTAATAATTTATGGGTTCCGATAAGAATATCAACTTTACCTTCTTGCGCTTCAAGTAATATTTGTTTCTGCTCTTTAGCTGTTTTGAAACGAGACAGTACTTCAATCCGGACAGGCCAATTCGCAAAGCGATCTCGGAAATTTTCAAAATGCTGTTGCGCTAATAGCGTGGTAGGGACTAATAAAGCAACTTGGCGAGCATTATCTGTGGCCATAAATGCAGCGCGCATCGCCACTTCTGTTTTACCAAAACCAACGTCGCCACAAACTAAACGGTCCATCGGTTGTGAGGAACACATATCAGCGATCACTGAATTGATTGAAACTGCTTGATCGTGTGTTTCTTCATAAGGAAAGTCGTTACTAAATGCTGCATAGTTTTCTTTATTTAGCTTATATCTATAACCTTTTTTAGCTGCGCGCTGTGCATAAATTTCAAGTAATTCAGCTGCCACATCACGAACCTTTTCAGCAGCTCTTTTTTTCGCTTTTGCCCAGGTATCATTACCTAATTTGCTAATAGGCGCTGTTTCTACATCACTGCCACTATATCGTCCTATTAAATGTAGTGAAGTAACAGGGACATAGAGCTTGTCACCTCGTAGGTATTCTAAGGTAACAAATTCATTGATGTTGCCAGATACTTCTATTGTCTGTAAGCCTAAGTAACGCGCGACGCCGTGGTCAATATGAACCACGGGCTGTCCTACTTTCAGCTCCGTTAAGTTACGAATAATATGTTCTGAGTGCTGATCGTCTTGGCCATCTTTATCTAAGCGTCGACGTTGGCTAATTCTATTGCCCAACAATTCTGTTTCAGTGATAAAAGCAAACTGGCTGTCTATAATTAAAAAGCTATTTTCTACTCGACTGACGGTAATAAATACCTGTGCATCAAGTTGTTCACATTCACTAATGGTATTAACAGATTTTATGGATAATTTAAGCGGTGCTAATAGGGTTAATAATGCTTCTTTTCTGCCTGCAGACTCTGCAGTTAGTAATATTTTGCCAGAAAAACCATTCACGAATTCGCTAAAATTAGCGAGTGGATTTTTGGCTTTATGGTGAATTTTAATATCAGGTAACGTTGTTAATGGTAAATTGATTCTACCTGCTTTGGGTGAAGCAAATGAAGTTGCTTGCAATTGGTACTTTGGAAATTCATTAATACGTTTAAAGCATTGCTCTTGTCGTTGATATAACTCTATTGGTTGTAAAAGGGGACGCAATAGATCAACGCCTCTTTCCTCGAAACGATGTTCGATGGTGTGCCAAAAATCATCAATAGCTTGATTAATATCTCCGATGATACATAAACGGCTTTGTTTAGGCAGATAATCAAATAAGGTGGCCGTTTCTTGAAAAAACAATGGCAAATAATATTCAATACCAGCAGGTAAATTACTTTGCGAAATTTGCTGATATATTGAGTCACTGCTGGTCGATATTTTCGCTGTAAATTTTTCACTATAAGCTTGCTTGAAATTAGTAATCGCTTGCTTATCTGTCGCAAATTCATGCGCAGGTAACATTTTTATTTCTTTAATCGGCGGTTCAGATCGTTGTGTCTCAGTATCAAAAGGACGTATTGAGTCAACTTCATCATCAAAAAAGTCAATACGATAAGGGGTATTACTTCCCATCGGATAAATATCTAATAATGAACCACGAGCACTAAATTCACCGTGTTCTCGCACTTGATCAACCGCATAGTAGCCAGACTCTTGTAATTGATCTCTTAATATTTGTAGATCAAGTTTTTGGCCGGTTTTAACCAGTAAGGTATGTTGTTTTAAATAACTTGGCGGCGCTAATCGTAATAAGAGGGTGGTGACAGGAACAATCAAGATACCTTGTTTCATTGACGGTAATTGATAAAGGGTCTCTATTCGCTTTGAAATAATATCTTGATGCGGTGAAAAATGATCGTAAGGTAAAGTTTCCCAATCTGGGAAGAGGTTTACGTCAAACTTACCTTCTGCAAAATAAAGTAACTCTTGGTGCAACTTGATAGCACTTGGGCTGTCATTAACAATAACAATTAAAGGCGACTTTTGTGGGTTTGATTGAGCACATTGGCTAACCACAAAGCTTTGGCTACTGCCGACTAAATTAGCAAGGCGTATAGTATCTGTTGTTGATTTTAGCGGGTCTATATTAAGTAAATTATTCATATTGTTAACTTATCTTTTAACTCGTTTATTATTTGATATTGTAAACTGTTGCTATGACTTTAAATGTTCTAACTGGTTCATTGTTAGCATCAACATAATGCGCTTATTATAATGTTTTATAAGTGCGCTTACATGACAAACTTATTGGTGTTGTGAGTATTGCTAAACGTTACCCATCTTACGATGTTGCTAGTGTGCTGATCATCGCAATATCTGATAAGGCATGAGCGATGGCAGTTTAAGCTGCAATACATAAACCTTTTGTTTAAGAGTTTTGTCTGTCTTAGTGAATAAAGATACATTAGAATGACCGACATTAAAATGTAATCAATAAGTTAAGTCTAATTTAAGTCTAGGTTGAATGGCGTTTTATTTTGGTTTTTCCACAATAATAGTCATTTAACTTCGTTTTAGAAGACAACTAATAAAAAAGGCAACTATGTTTTATCCTTTAAGTGTGTTTATAGGATTACGCTATACAAAATCAAAGCGTAATAATAAATTTGTGTCGTTCGTTTCATTATTCTCGACCGGTGGCATTATCTTAGGTGTTTTAGCCTTAGTTACTGTGCTATCGGTGATGAATGGCTTTGAAAGCGAATTAAAGCATCGAATATTGGGCGCTGTACCTCATGCCAAACTCACCAATCAAGCGCATACGCTTAGCGATTGGCAGCAGCGTATTGATAGCCTTCCTCGTGATCCAAGTATTGTCGCCATTGAACCTTTAATTGACGCAGAAGCTATTGTGCAAAGCCCAACGGCTTTACAAGGTGTGACCATTGAAGGTGTATTCCCTGAAAAATACAGTGGTGATGTCGTGAAGAAAGGTATTTACCTTGGGGATATTAATAGGCTCAAAGAAGGTGAATACAAGGTCATTATTGGCAGCTTATTAGCGACGACATTAAATGTTGGAGTGGGTGACAAGGTACGTGTGATCTCAACACGAGGTGCACGTTATTCTATATTAGGTCAAGTGCCTAGTGAGCGTAATTTTACTGTGGCTGGGATCTTCAGTGTAGGCTCTGATGTCGATGGGTTTCTTGTCTTAATGAATGTCAAAGATGCATCGCGATTAATCAGAATTGGACAAGATCAAGTCACTGATTTGCGCTTTTACTTCAATGACCCTTTTGCCATTGAAACTTGGCAACAACCACCACTAGCCGATGATGAATTAATTACTGATTGGCGAAGTACTCATGGCGAGTTATTTGCTGCGGTTAAAATGGAAAAGAACATGATTTGGTTATTATTATGTTTAATTGTGGCTGTGGCTGCTTTCAACATTTTATCTTCTTCTGTGATGGTGGTGACCGATAAAAGTGCGGAAGTGGCGATACTCAAAACCTTAGGTATTCGCTCTAGCACAATTAATTGTATTTTTATTATTCAAGGCGCTTTTAGCGGTATCGTCGGCGCTTTGATTGGAACAGGGCTAGGCTTGCTCTTAAGTAGTTATATTAATGAAATTATTGCCTTTTTAAATTTGCATATAGTAGAAAATGCAGCAAGCGATATTAGGTTATTACCTGTATTGCATGAACCAGTACAAATTGTATCTATTATGTTAGGCGCAATGTTTTTAAGTTTATTAGCCACGTTATATCCCGCTTATCGAGCAGGTAAAGTAAGTCCAGTAGAGGCATTAAGATATGAGTAATTCAATTATAGTTTGTAACAATTTAAGCAAAGTTTACCAAGAAGGGCGATTAGCAACACCTGTTTTACAGGGCGTAAACTTGAGCGTTTCTAAAGGAGAATTACTGGCGATAGTGGGTACTTCGGGCTCAGGTAAAAGTACCTTATTACATATATTAGGTGCGTTAGATGTTCCAACGTCAGGTGATGTGGTTTTTAATGGTAATGATGTTCATAAACTATCTACTAAACAACAGGCGAAATGGCGAAACCAAGAGTTAGGTTTTGTTTATCAATTTCATCATCTTTTATCTGAGTTTAGCGCATTAGAGAATGTAGCAATGCCGCTTCTCATTGCTGGCGAGCCGATTAAAGAAGCACAAAAAAAGGCTGAATTATTATTAGCAAGAGTGGGATTGAGTGATCGTATTGAACATCGTCCAGCAGAACTATCGGGCGGAGAAAGACAACGCGTTGCAATTGCCAGAGCCTTGATCAATAAGCCTTCTTTAGTCTTAGCAGACGAACCTACGGGTAATCTAGATGCAAAAAGTGCCGATTCTGTTTATCAATTATTAAAAGAGCTAAATAAAGAATTAGGCACTGCGTTTGTCGTTGTGACTCATGATCAGCAACTTGCTAATAAGCTGGATAGGCAGTTGTATATGAAAAGTGGCGTTTTACAGGAAAAAAGTGATGTTTAGACCCTTATCAGTATTTATTGGTTTACGTTATAGCAAAGCAAAACATAAAAATAAGTTTGTATCATTTATTTCTGTTGCCTCCATTTTTGGCATTGTATTAGGCGTTGCAGTATTGATTATCGGTTTGTCTACCATGAATGGCTTTGAAAGTGCCTTGAGAGATAAACTCTTGTCAGTGATTCCACATGGTGAACTGGAAACAGTGCAAGGTGAGTTTACCAATGAGCAACAAGTATTAACGGCGGTCAGGTCTCACCCAGGCGTAGTCGGTGCTAGTCCATATATAGTGATCAATGGACTGTTGCAAAATAATATTAAGATGAAAGCTCTGCAAATGCGTGCCATAGAGCCAGAATCAGAAACACAAGTGACTTCCATTGAGAAATACATCAAGCAGGGTGGATGGGAGTTACTAACGACAACCGAAAATGGATTAATTTTAGGTGAACCGGTGGCCAAACAATTAGGTTTATCAGTAGGGCAACGCGTCACTTTATTATTGCCGCAAGAGGGTGAAACGAAATTAAAAGCACCGCGTAAGTTCTCGTTTATTTTAACGGGTACTTTCAAAATGGGTGGACAGGTTGATACGACCTTAGGTTTTATCCATATCAATAAAGCGAAACAGATGTTGAATATTGAACATGCAACGGGGATTGCATTTAAAGTTGACGATGTTTTACAGGCGCAAGTTATCTCTCGTGAGGTTGGTTATAGTTTACAAGTTTATATGTACGTTAAAAGTTGGATCACATCTCAAGGTCACTTATACCGAGATATTCAAATGGTGAAGTCATTAATGTATGTCATTTTACTATTAGTAGTGGCTGTAGCTTGTTTTAATATCGTGTCGACATTAGTGATGGCTGTAAACGAAAAACGTGGTGATATTGCTATCTTGAAAACCATGGGGGCCAATAAGTGGTCACTAAGAACTATCTTTATGGTGCAAGGAGCCTTTAATGGTTTTATTGGCTCGGTACTCGGTGCATTATTAGGGACTTTTATTGCCATTAATCTGAGTAGTGTCTTTAGTGCGATTGAAGGAATGTTAGGCAGAAAACTATTGTCTGGCGATATCTATTTCATCGATTACTTGCCTTCTCAAATTGATTATCAACAAGTCGCTGTGATCAGTCTGGTGGCTTTTGTGATGAGTGTTGTGGCGACCATTTACCCTGCATGGACCGCAAGTAATATAGAGCCTGCGAAAGAACTCGGTTATAGCCATTAATATTAGCTGATAGCGCACAGCATAATGTGCGCTTGAGCTACTTCCAACTACTTACTACCAAAGTATCTCCTACTAAATACAGATAAGCCTAGAGCTTGCCTTAATTGGCTATTAAGCCAAAGCTACCATTTTGGTGTTTGCTTCTTATGTGAATGCTTATTCTTTAATACATTTATTACGCGGTTACTTGTTTTTTTAGCCTCCCTTGTAGATGCAGCCAATAAAACAAAGCACTTCGCTGCATTTTACTTAGATGAAGTTTGTTTTAGTTTTTTAGTTTGACGCAAGCAGGGAGACTAAAGTCACCGCCCCGAAGCGAACGTCAATACTATTCCGCTTAGATAGATACTCACCCATTTATTAACACTAGGTTTACTCACTTTCAGGAACCTTACTTTGACTTTGGGGCGGTGGCTTCAGCCTCCCTTGTAGATGCAGTTAATAAAACAAAGCACTTCGCTGCATTTTACTCAGATGAAGTTTGTTTTGGCTTTTTACTTTGATGCAAGCAGGGAGACTAAAGTCACCGCCCCGAGGCAGAAATTGAGTGTTCTTATGGGGCGGTGGGCGAATTAAGCGTCAGCTTAGTATCTTGAGCGGAGAAGCTCTGCGACTCTTTTTTAGCCTCCCTTGTAGATGCACAGTTAATAAAACAAAGCACTTCACTCTTTACCTTATTGTATTTTACTTAGATGAAGTTTGTTTTGGTTTTTTATTTTGATGCAAGCAGGGAGACTAAAGTCACCGCCCCGAAGCGAACGTTAATACGACTCCGCTTAGATAGTTACTTATCTATTTATTAACGCTAGGTCTACTCACTTTTAGGGGCTGAGTAATTTGGATTCTTGAATAGTCATCTTGAAAATGTGCTAAAGCCAGTAAACGCATTTTCATTGGTAATGAAGTTTGTTTACGGGTAAATACTTTGAAGTCTGTCTTTTTTATATACTCTATCTTGAGTTGTTTTAACCGCAATAGATAAATCAATTAGATCATATTTTTACTTAGATTGGTATGGTGCAGGCGTATAGAGTTGTTTATTTGATTGTGAGAAGGGGGGATAAATTTTAAGCAAAAAAAAGCGCGCATAAATGCACGCTTAATGGAATTAGATACAATGATTAATCGTCCATAATACCTAAAATGCTCAGTAGGTGAACAAAGATATTAAAGATGTTTAAGTATAAAGAAACCGTTGCACGAATGTAGTTAGTTTCACCACCATTTACGATACGGCTCGTATCAAATAAAATCAAACCAGACATGATTAATACAACCACACTACTGATAACTAATTGCATCAGTGGGATTTGTAAAAAGATATTGGCAATCATTGCTACAACAACAGCAATCATACCCGCCATTAAAAACCCGCCCATAAATGAGAAGTCTTTTTTGGTGCTTAATACATATGCTGATAATGCAAAGAAAATAAGGGCAGTTGTCCCTAATGACTGCATGATTAATGCTGGGCCATTTGGCATTGTTAAATAGTGATTTAACATATTACCTAGTGATGCACCCATTGCACCAGTAAACATAAATACCCAGAATAGACCTTTACTTGTATCAGCTGTTTTTGAAACAACAAATAATAGTGCAAAAGCCACAAGCATTAATACTAATGATGCAATTGGACCTATCCCGATCATTGTTGCGATAGTCGCAGTGAATGCACTAAAAGCTAAAGTCATACCTAATAACATATATGTATTTTTCAATACTTTATTTATCGATATACCTGTACTTTTAGTCTGTGTGTTGAATGTAGAATTCATACTTTACTCCAGATTGGTTAAATTACAATTTACATCATCATAACATTTGAATGGGGCTTGTGAAGTCTTTTTATGTCATATTTTAGAAAATAAACGATAGGACAGAAAGTGGGGATTAGTTAATTAATTTAGCTGTAAAAAACAAAAAGGCACATAATGTGCCTTTTATTTAAAATAAACTGATTAGCTTATTTTATTATTTAGCACCTTCGATGATACCAACGAATTCTTCGATGATTAATGCTGCACCACCTACTAAACCGCCATCGATATCAGCTTGAGCAAATAGTTCTTTTGCACTGTTTGCTTTAACACTACCGCCGTAAAGAATTTGTACTTTTTCAGCAACTACTTCACTTTGTGCTTTTAACCATGAACGGATATGAGCGTGAACTTCTTGTGCTTGCTCAGAAGTTGCAACTTTACCAGTACCGATTGCCCATACTGGCTCGTATGCGATTACTGAGTTTTCAACTGCTGCGATACCAGCAACGTCGATAACAGCTTTAAGTTGTGCTTCAACTACTGCGAATGTTTTATCAGTTTCACGCTCTTCTAGTGTTTCACCGATACAAAGAACAGGTACTAGACCATTTTCTTGAATCGCAACAAATTTAGCTGCAACAACTGCATCTGTTTCATTGTGGTATTGGCGACGCTCAGAGTGACCAACCAAGCTGTATTTAGCACCGAACTCTTTAACCATTACTGGTGAAGTTTCACCTGTAAATGCACCAGAAACATTAGTGCTTACATCTTGAGCACCAAATTCAATGCTGTTGCTTGCTGTTAAATTAGCAACTTGCTCAATGAAAATAGCTGGTGGGCAAACGGCAACTTCAACATTTGATGCTGCGTCTGCTGCACCTTCAATACCTTTGATTAATGTTGAAACAGACTCTTTAGTTCCGTTTAATTTCCAGTTACCCATTACTAGAGGTGTTCTCATATTTGACTCCATAGCTTTATTAAAATTAAATTCTATAATCTTTTACAGTCAGTTAAAGGCGTGTGACACGCTTCAACTTATTGCTTATTTTATTCTGCGAACAAATTATCCGTTATTGTGCGTAAATACAAGGATAACTAGATCAAAAAACCTATCTTTATTTTTAAGTTTTAAAATAATGACTTATTTGACTTCCGTAAATTGAACTGGTGAATGCTGCTTGTAATAATCGTTGTGCATTTCTTCATCTTCAATTGGTTGTGGTTTAAACTGTTCGGTATCAAATGCAGTATCACCACCATCTATTATCCCTGAATCTTTATTAATTGATTTGAAATCAAATAAGTTAGTATCTGCTAAATGCGAAGGGACAACATTTTGTAATGCCGTAAACATGGTTTCTAATCTCCCTGGATATTTAACATCCCATTCGTTTAGCATGTCTTTGGTCAATTGGCGTTGTAAGTTAGGTTGTGAGCCACATAAGTTACACGGGATAATTGGAAAGCCTTGTAGTTTAGAAAATGCTTCTATGTCTTTTTCTTTACAATATGCCAGTGGGCGTATCACGACATGTTCACCATTATCAGAAACAAGTTTGGCAGGCATTGATTTCATTTTTCCTGCAAAAAATAGGTTAAGCATCATGGTTGCTAACATATCATCTCTATGATGACCGAGCGCTATTTTAGTTGCGCCAAGTTCCTTGGCTGTTTTGTATAAAATACCACGGCGTAAACGAGAACATAAACTACAAGTGGTTTTACCTGGCTCTAGTTTTTCTTTGACGATGCTATAGGTATCTTGCTCAACTATTTTATAATCAACACCAAGTGTATCAAGGTATTCAGGTAAAATATGCTCAGGAAAGCCCGGTTGTTTTTGGTCTAAATTGACAGCAATGATATCAAAATCGATAGGTGCAACAGCTTTAAGTTGGCTTAGCATCTCTAATAACGTGTAGCTATCTTTACCGCCTGATAAACAAACCATTATTTTGTCGCCATCTTCGATCATATTATAATCTGCTATGGCTTGGCCGGTTTGTCTACGCAACAGCTTGTTTAGTTTTTTATGGGTAAATTTGTCTTTGTCTGAAAGTTGTTGCGTCATGGTGAACCTTGTAGATAGGGAGTAAAAACAAGGCGCATTGTATAAAAAGAGTAGGCAATATGAAAGCCTTACGTCAACCTTTACGTAGTTTTAAATTTGATTTAAAGAGGGGGCTTGATTGGTCAGGAGCTGACCAATCTTCATGGCGTTATTTTTTAACGATACTTTTGTTAAGAATTAACCTTTCGGCTATTTTCTAAAATTAGGTTGATGAGTCAGTAATAAATACTTAGTTTGCTCATGTTGAGGGTTTTCACAAATTTCCTCAGACGGGCCTTTTTCAATAATACTGCCCTGGTGTAAGACCATAATGTCATCACTAATGTGTCTCACTAGGTGCATATTATGGGCAACAAAAATATAACTGGTGCCTTTTATCTTTTGAATTTTTATCAATAAATTCACTATTTTAAAGCGTAGTGAAATATCTAAAGTGGCTAAAACTTCGTCAGCAATGATAATGTCAGGGCTTAAAATCATCGCTCTGGCTATCGCTACTTGGTGTTTTTGGACGTTAGAAAGCATATCTGGGTAGAAAGCCAAATAATCAGGTAATAAGCCAACCAATTTTAAGGTTTCAAGAATTTGTTGGTGGCGCTCTTCTTTATTTAGATCTGTATTTAGTTCCAATGGCGCATTTAATATCTTCCCAACGGTGATTTTAGGGTTTAATGAGTAATTAGGATCTTGGAAAATCATTCTAATCGTTGTACAACGCTGTTGCGAACTTAATGTACCAATCGGCTTCCCATCAATGTAAATTCTACCTGAGGTGGCTGTTAATAAACCGGCAAGGGTTCTGATCAGTGCACTTTTTCCTGAGCCACTTTCTCCGACAATAGCTAAGGTTCGGCCTCTTTCTAATGTGAAATCGACTCCGCCAAATGCCGTTATAGTACGGCTACTAAATAAACCATCTGCTTGTTTAAAGCATTTTGATAAATTACTAACACTTAATATTGGTTGCATAATTAACTCAACTTAATCGGGTAGTGGCAGCGATAACTATGACCTTTTTTAGTGGTAATGGTCGGGTTTTTAACACAAATACGCTGTGCTCTTGGACATCGAGGACCTAGTCTACATCCTATTGGCAACTGGTTTGATGAAGGGATGTTACCGGGCAAAATATAGATCTCTTGTTTATGTCCGTGCTCTTTACCATCATACATAATGGTTTTTAGCATGGCTTGAGTATAGGGGTGCATAGCAGCTTCTATAATGTGTTTATAAGACCCTGATTCCACCGTTTGACCACAATAAATTAAGGTCATGTAGTCTGATATCTTTGACGTGTGTGCAAAGTTATTACTTAAAATTAATAACGTTGTGTTATTTAACTGGTTTAACTTATATAACAGTCGAAATATTTGTGACTGTGTCACCGCTTCCATTGCCGTTGTTGGTTCATCGGCAATAATCAAGCGTGGATTATTCGCTATTGCCATGGCGATCATTACCTTTTGACACATACCTTCAGATAATTGATGAGGATATGAATTCAAAACTGAAACATGATTTTGTATGCCTACTTTGTGCAGTAATTCTTTAATTTGTAAACGTCTTGATGAAGGTACATTGGAGTAACCTAGTTTTTTTAATAAGCCGCGACAGTATTGTTTCCAGCTTTTTTTAGGTAAAACAGATTCTATTTGCACTCGAATTTTCTGACTAGGGTCCAAATAAGTACTAGGCTCTTGGAAAATCGTTGAAATTTCTTTACCCAAAATTTTACGTCTATCTCTTGGTGAGAGTTTAGTTAAATCTGTTTGACCTAGAAATAACCGATCCGCAGTAACAGTCCAATTACTTGCATGTAAACCTAAGATAGCTTTGGCAATCAGTGTTTTACCCGATCCTGACTCACCAATTAAGCCATGAATTGAACCATCAACAATACTTAACGATGCTTTATCAATGACGCGAATTTTACCTTGCGCTGTTTCAATATCGATACTCAGGTTTCTTACATCTAACAAAGCCATTAACTTTCCCCTTCAATAATTGCTTGGCGTAAACCTTCAGAGAAAACATTGACGATAATGATAACAGAAAAGATAGCAAGCCCTGGTAATGCGACTAACCATGGAGAAAGATAAACAAGTTCCATGCTGCTCGCAATTAATGAGCCAAGTTCTGTTTGTGGTAATTGCGCGCCAAAACCTAAAAAGCCTAAGGTTGCAATTTCAATAATTGCTAATGTGAATAAACGATTTATAACGGTGACCGTAGGCTCCAAAATATTAGGTAGTATACCGTATTTAAACAATCTCAACTTGGTTGCCCCGTCTAAGCGTAAAGCAATAACGTATTGTTTAGATAATTCTTGTTTTATAAAGAGGTAACTAGTACGCACAAATTGAGGTAATAAACTCAGTCCAATGGCAATTAAACAATTCACATAGCTAGGACCAAATATGGTAATTAAAATGAGGGCTGATAATAGCGCGGGAATCGCTAGTAATGTATCCAAGAGGTGGTGCAAAATACTCGCTTTAATGCCTTTTGCTAGCGCTGCACTGGCACCGATAAACATCCCCAATAATGTGACGCATACAGTGATTAACACAGCACCGCCTAAGGTAAGCTGTAAACCATAAAATAATCGAGATAATGAATCTCGGCCTAAATCGTCGGTGCCTAGTATATGATTAACATCCCCACCTTCAATCCAATAGGGTGGTAATAGCATTTTTTCTGGATTTTGTGATAACGGAGAATGAGGCACAAACCAAGGTGCAAAGATACATAATGCAATAAAGAAGATCATTAACCACATCGCCATCACCGCGATCGATTTTCGTTTGAATATTGACCAGATATAATGCAGTGGCGATTGAACTTTATCTTCATCAAAACCATTGTTAATCAGCATATAAAGCGCTCCTTCTTAAAGGGCTGATGATAACCATGAAAATTTCTATAAAAATGCTAAATGTTAAAATGAAGCCAGAAATAATTAAAATACCCACCGGTAATACTAAATAGTCGCCTGATTTTAAGGATATAAACAACCATTTTCCGATGCCATTTAAGTTAAATACAATTTCGATGGTCATCGCAAAAGAAAAAATAGTGCTCATTTGTAAACGCAATTGCGGAATAATAGGAGGAAGGGCATTTCTTAAAGCATGAGCAACCACAATCTTTCTTCTTGAGAAGCCTTTAGCATAAGCAGCTTGAATATAGTTTGAACGCATTACCATTGTCATTGAACTACGTGTTAAACGAACAATTTCTGTGATCAAGAAAAAAGATAAGGTTAATGCCGGTAAAATCAAGTGTGCAACTCGATCGATAAATGCAAATAAATCATATTTATCAACAACAAATAACGTATCGATCAATAAGAATCCGGTCACGACTGGCACATCATAAATTAAACTTAAATTGCCATCGACAGGTAATAGGTCGCCCCAAACACTCGGTAATAAGACAGCCATCACGCCTACCCAGAAAACCGGTAAAGCTAGCGCGACAATGGCGATGGTCATAATCACATAATCGAGGCGTGAGTTTCTAAATAAGCCCGCAAGTATCCCCATTGGTATCGCAAAGAAACTGGAAAATATTAGTGCTACAAAGCATAACTCCAATGTAGAAGCAAAGAACACTAAGCCTCTTTTGATTAGATCTTTGTTGTCTAATGAAGAATAGCCAAAGTTACCGTTTAGGATATGCCATAGGTAATTACTATACTGATAAAAATAGTTTTGATGGTTAATGACTTCTGGGTTATGACTAGCAACTAATACGCGATCAACAATGAAGGCGATGATTGTTAAAATAAATGCAGTAATGAATAGCAGAGTTAAACGTCGCTGTAAAAAAGATAACATATTATTTTAGATCCTGTTTAATGGCATATTGAAAATTTATACCAGTTAATGGATTAACTTCTATATTTGAAATGGTATTAGAAACGGCATCTAACCTTAATACATGTGCAATAGGTAAATAAGGTCGTTGCTCACGTGTAATAACCTGAATCTTATAGTAATTCTTGATGCGTTGTGCAAAATCCGGCTCAGTTAAAGATGCGTCTAACAATGATTGAGTCTCATCGGAACACCAATGACTACTGTTTCCTGTATTAGGGGTCGAATTACAACTTAATAAAGGTCTGAATATACTATCTGGGTCATTGATATGAACATTAATGCCGGTTAAATAAGTATCGTAGTCCCCATTTTTCAATCTATCTTTAAGTGCTTTACCGCTTAAATTAATAATCTGAGCTTGTATACCAATTGCTGCTAAATTTGCTTGAATTAACTCAGCGGTTTTATGAAAGTTAGGGTTGAACGTATCACCGCTCTCTGGAACGAGAATAGTGAGTACTTTAGAAAAATCATAATCCAACGACTGCAATGTTTGTCGAGCCTGCTCTGGTGCAAATAATGTCTCGTCTATATTTGCCTTTAGCGCCCAAGATTGTTTATTTAGCAGCGTTTTTGTCTGTAAGGCACTTTGGAAGTAAACCGCATTTAAAATTGTTTTTACATTGATAGCTTTTGAGATCGCTTGTCGTACTCGGTGATCTTGTAACGTTGGTTTACTTGTATTAAATGCCCATAATGCCAAATTAGCAGATACCTTACTAATAATACTGACATTTTCGTTCTCACTGATCGTTTCTAACTGGCTCGCAGCTGGATATGAAATAGCGTCACATTCCCCTGATAATAGTTTGGTATAACGTTTACTCGCACTGGTATTAGTAAAGTAGATTAAATTATCAATATTACCGGTTTTCTGTGCAAATAAGCTGTGTTTTGAATAGCGAATTGTACCGTTATTATCGTATTGCTTAAATTTAAATGGACCAGTACCAATTGGCTCAAAATCGATATTTTTAGGTGTGCCTTGCGCTAATAGTTGATCAGCATATTCTTTAGAGTGAATAACCGAATAATGTGCTGCAAGATTCGCCAATAATGTCACGTCAGGCTTTAATAAAACAAACTCAATGGTGAGATCATCTATTTTATTTATTTCAGACAAAAGGTTTGTGAAAGGGTGGTTATAAAAAAAGTTATTACCTTGGTTGTTAATAAAGTGGTAAGGATTATTCTTATCTAGCATTCTATTTAGGCTAAATAATACATCATCGGCATTTAAAGTACGTGTCGGTGTAAAATAGTCGGTATGATGGAAGTGCACATCCGAGCGCAATGTAAAGCGGTATCGGAGTTTGTCTTCACTTTGTTCCCACTTTTCGGCCAAATCAGGTACAAATTGATTGGTTTCTTCATCGATTTTTACCAAGCGATTGAAAAGCTGATGAGTAGTTGCATCTAAGCTCGCAACATCATGACTTATCAAGGGATTAAAAGAGCTAGGTAAACTCTCTGTACAATAAATCAGGGTGTTTTGAGTTAACGCTTTATTTTGATAACAACCAGTTAGGCTGATAACTAAGAACAATAAGCATATTAAGCGCATAGTGCGATTCTATTCCATTAGGCTAGTAAAAATAATTTAACAGCTAAGCAATGTGTTTAGCTGTTAAATACTATTTGTGAACGATCATAATATAAACATGGATCGGCTAGTTGTTAAATATGAAATTTAATTAACATGTAAATTTGCAAATTTATCAAGTAATTCTGCCTGTGTTTCTTGATGGTTCGGATCAACAATAATGCAATTGATTGGGCAAACTGCAACACAAGTTGCTTTTTCATAAAAACCCACACATTCAGTACATAAATCTGGATTTATTTCATAGATTTCTTCACCAAATGTAATTGCTTCATTAGGGCATTCAGGATCGCACATATCGCAATTGATGCAACTATCTTCAATTAATAAAGCCATATTATTTACTATGTGGATGACGGGTATCATTACCCTGGACAAGATTACGCATTAATAAACCATGCTCTAATTCAATTTCTTTAGGTATTGGCATAAACAATGTATGGCCAGAACCTGGTGCAACATCAACCAGTTCACCTTTTCTATTATGTAACTCTTCGAGTTTAAAGTTAATATTTCCCTGTGGCGTCATTAACTCTAATTTGTCACCGACTAAAAATTTATTTTTAACATTAACTTCTGCTAGGCCCGATTCATTTCGGCCCATTATCTCTCCCACAAATTGTTGTGTTTCACTGACTGAATACCCGACATCGTAATTTTGGTATTGATCATGTGTATGACGACTTAAAAATCCTTCTGTGTAGCCGCGGTGCGCTAAGTTCTCTAAAGAAGTCATTAAAGAAGGATCAAAAGGCTTGCCTGTAATGGCATCATCCATCGCTTTACGATAAATTTGAGCAGTACGAGCACAATAGTAGAAGCTTTTTGTTCTTCCCTCTATTTTTAATGAGTGTACACCCATTGCTAATAAACGTTCTACATGTTGAATCGCTCGTAAATCTTTAGAGTTCATAATATAAGTGCCGTGCTCATCTTCATAAGCTGGCATATATTCGCCTGGTCTACCTTGGTCTTGAAGTAAAAACATTTGGTCAGTAGGCGTTCCAACACCGAGGGTTGGTTCTGCTGGTTGAATGGCAACGATATCACCCGTTTCATTTTCTTGGGCTTCGTGAGCGTCATATTTCCAGCGACATGAGTTAGTACAAGTACCTTGGTTTGGGTCGCGTTTGTTAATGTAACCAGATAATAAACAGCGGCCAGAATAAGCCATACATAATGCGCCATGTACAAAAACTTCGATTTCGATTTCAGGGCAATGAAAGCGAATATCTTCTATTTCATCTAATGACAACTCACGAGAAAGAATGACGCGAGTAATACCTTGTTGATACCAGAACTTAACCGTTGCCCAATTTACTGCGTTTGCTTGTACACTTAAATGTACAGGCATGTCAGGGAACACATCGCGTACCATCATGATTAAACCAGGATCAGACATAATCAGAGCATCTGGCTTTAAGTCTACAACGGGCTTCATATCACGTATAAATGTTTTTAACTTTGAATTATGTGGCTGAATATTACACACAACATATAGCTTTTTGTCTTGTGCATGAGCCTCATTAATGCCCACTTGTAATTTTTCGAGATTAAATTCATTATTTCTAACTCGAAGGGAATAGCGAGGTTGTCCAGCATAAACAGCATCTGCTCCATAAGCAAAAGCGTAACGCATATTTTTTAGTGTGCCTGCTGGCGATAATAATTCAGGTTTCATCTGTCCCTCTTGAAATAAAAAATTAAGAGCTAATCACGTAAAATTAATGTGTGATTCTACTTCTTTTAGTCAAAAAGTTGTAGGAGAAGTGGTGAAATATTAAATATTAGGCAGAAAAGCGACGAAAATAGACTGAAAAGACAGCTATCTTGATAATTATGTTCACATTTAATAAACGCAACACTATACTACTCCCTTAATTTATATTGATAATCAGAGAACTACTCAGGCTATCTTTCACCATCGTTTTTAAATATTAGGTTTTACATGGAAAACACAGAAAAGTTTACAAATAACAAACAAATCATTACTTTCTTAACGGAGCAATTTCCTGCTTGTTTTATTGCCGGATCTGAATCTGCAAAACCATTAAAAATAGGTGTGTTTCAAGATTTAGCTGCCCGTTTAGAAAATGAGCCTCGTGTAAGTAAAACTCAGCTTCGTGGTGCATTGCGTCAATACACAATGAGCTGGCGTTACCTTCACTGCGTTAAAGTAGGCGTAAAACGTGTTGATTTAGATGGGGTTGAAGGTGAAGAAGTTTCTCAAGAACACGCTGACCATGCACAGCAATCTCTAAAAGAGAGTAAAGAAAAAGCATTCGCGAATAAAAAGAAGACTGATGCTAAGAAAGCGCCAGCACGTGCAGCTAAAAAAGTTTCAATACCAAACCGCAAAAAAGCTGATACTAAAAAACCAGCTAAAAAGGCAGAAATTGACTTAAGCCAATTTAAAGAAGCTACACACAGTGAACTAAAAGTTTCTCAGCCAGTCAAAGTGCTGTTAGGTAAATCTCCTGTTTCCGCTACCGTTGTTGAAATCTTAAAAGAAGAAGTTCAAGTACAACTAGACTCTGGAATGGTTGTAAAGGTAAAAGCTAAACATTTAATCGTATAAGGCATTTTTAATGATAAAACTCTTTCGTCATGCATTAATTCTATCTCAGATATGTATAGTAGGGGCTTCACTGGCCGCTACTGATTCAATTGAATTAAAAGATATCCCGCAGTTAAAGCAAGAGCCGCAACATGCCAAAGTGGCGAAAAGAGTTAGCGACTTATTTAAGCGTTCACACTATAAGTTTGTACAATTAGATGATCAATTATCAAAACAAGTCTTTGACCGATATATTGAGCAACTGGATTATAATAAACAAATATTCATGCAAAGTGATATTGATGAAATGCAAAAGTATCAATACATTTTTGATGATAATTTAAAATTTGGCCAGTTAGATCCTGCCTACAATATTTACCAATTAAGTTTAATGCGTCGTTATGAACGATACACTTATGCATTGTCTTTATTAGATAAAGAGATGACTTTTGATACGCAAGAAGAGTATCAGTTTGATAGAAGTGATGCCGCTTGGGCAAAAGATAAAGCGGAATTAGATTCACTTTGGCAAGCACGTGTTAAATCTGACGCGCTAACGTTAAAGTTAACAGGCAAAGAATGGCCTGAAATTAAGAAATTATTAACTAAACGTTACAACTATTCTTTAAAACATTTAACACAAACTGAAAGTGAAGATGTTTTCCAAACCTTTATGAATGCATATGCATACACGATAGAGCCACATACCAGCTATTTATCTCCTAGAAATGCAGAACGTTTTAATATGGAAATGAATCTGTCTCTTGAAGGGATTGGTGCGGTGTTACAAACCGAAGATGATTATACAGTGGTTCGTAGCTTAGTTACCGGCGGTCCTGCAGACAAGTCTAAACAATTGTCTGAAAATGATAAGATCATTGGTGTTGGGCAAGACGGCGAGAAAATCGTTGATGTTATTGGCTGGCGTTTAGATGATATTGTTGAATTAATCAAAGGCCCTAAAGGTACAGTCGTTAAGTTACAGATCTTAACGGGTAAAAATGGCGATACAGATAAAATTATCGAAATTGTCCGTGAAAAAATTCATCTTGAAGACAGAGAAGCAAAATCATCAGTAGAAGTGATTGATGGTAAAAATATTGGTGTTATCACGATTCCAAGCTTCTACATTAACTTGAGCAAAGATGTTGAACGTGAGCTCATTAAATTAGAAAAAGAAAACGTAGAAGGTGTTGTTATTGATTTACGTAACAATGGCGGTGGTGCGTTAAGTGAAGCAACATTATTAACAGGCTTATTTATTAAAACTGGTCCTGTTGTACAAGTAAGAGACACAAGTCGAATCATTGTGCATGTTGATGATGATCCTGGTATTGCTTATTCTGGCCCATTAACAGTATTAATTAATCGCAATAGTGCGTCAGCTTCTGAAATTTTTGCTGCGGCATTACAAGATTATGATCGCGCTATTATATTAGGTGAGCAAAGTTATGGTAAAGGAACGGTGCAACAACACCGTTCGGTTGCACGTGCTTTTGATGCAAACTCCGAAGTATTTGGTTCTGTTCAATATACCATCGCAAAATTTTACAGAATCAATGGTGGTAGTACTCAGAATAAAGGTGTTATCCCAGATATCTTTTTCCCAACGGCTATTGATCCAGAAGATACTGGCGAAAGCTTAGCGGATAATGCATTGCCATGGGACAATATTAGATCTGCTGAATATAATGAGCTAACGGATTTAAGCAATGATATTAATAAGCTTAATGCTGCTCATGTAGAACGTATGAAAAATGAAGTTGAATTTACTTACTTAGAAAATGATATTAAGGAATACCAACTTGAAAAAGATAAAACCAGTGTTTCATTAAATGAAGCAGTACGTGTGAAAGAGCGTGAAAAAAATGAAGCTGAGAATTTAGCACGCACTAATGAACGTCTTAAAAGAGCTGGTTTAAAAGAAGTTAAATCGTTAGATGATGTACCTGATGATTTTGAGCCTATCGATGCATTCCTAGTAGAAGCAGGACATATTACTTTGGATTACGCTAATATGTGATGTGCCTAGTATGTTCTATTAAAAAAACCGACTTTAGAGTCGGTTTTTTTGTATTATAGGCTCTATAGTGATTAGTATCATTTTGTTATTGTTAAATAAATAGGCTTTAAAAACAAAGTGTTGATTAATCTTCCCTCTGTCATTATTGCTAACATTCATATTAATAGCACCAAACAATCCTACTCACGATTAATTTAAAATAGGTATTTAGCAAGTGAACTATCCTATTTAATCATTGTAGAGTTATGTTGTTTAGGGCTAAAAGGAGACGATGATGTTTCAACCTTGGATTGATAAATATCCTGCAGGAGTCGATAGTGAAATAGATGAAACTACACTGGTTAGCTTAGTCGAAATGTTTGAACACAGTGTCGCATCATACCCTAATAACACTGCATTCATTAATATGGATAAAACCCTTACCTTTTCTGAGTTAGCAATTGAGTCAGAAAAAATAGCTGCTTATTTACAACAAAAAACACACCTAAAAAAAGGTGATAGTGTTGCGATAATGATGCCTAATTTATTACAGTATCCGATTATTTTAATGGGGATATTAAGGGCAGGTTTAGTGGTCGTAAATGTAAATCCGCTTTACACCGCTTCCGAGTTAAAACATCAATTAAATGACTCAGGTGCAAAAGCTATTTTTATGGTAGCGAATTACGCTAGTACCTTACAGAGTATAGTCAAAGAAACTCAAATCAAACATGTGGTTTTAACTGAAGTCGGTGATGCACTACCTTTATTCAGAAGGGCATTTGTTAACTTTATTGTTAAATATATTAAAAGAATGGTGCCGGCTTTTACTTTACCCAATGCAAGAGGTTATCACTCAGCTTTAAAAAAAGGTGAGAAGGCTGCGTATATTCGACCGGTTATTAAATTAGATGATATTGCATTTATTCAATATACGGGTGGTACAACGGGGATAGCGAAAGGTGCAGTGATGACACATCGTAATATGGCGGCCAGTCTTGCTCAAGCTGAAGCGGTTTTTTCTATTGCAATTAATGAAGGCGATGAAACCATCGTCACTGCGTTACCACTTTACCATGCCTTTGCGTTGACGGTTAATTGCTTATATTTTATTAAAAAAGGCGCAACCAATCTATTAATTACTAATCCTCGTGATATTAATACATTTATTAAAACTTTAAGTCATCACAAGTTCACTTACTTTACCGCATTAAATACCTTATTTAATGCATTACTTAACCACCCCAAAATCAATGAGGTTGATTTCTCTCAGTTAAAAATTACGCTAGCGGGTGGTATGGCCACACAAACAAAAGTGGCTCAGCAATGGCAAAAAGTAACGGGTAGTACGGTGATAGAAGGGTATGGTTTGACAGAGTGTGCCCCTATGGTAAGTGTCAATTCTTATAATTCAACCGTCCATAATGGCTCTATTGGCTTGCCTTTACCTAGCACGTTAGTGAGGTTAATTGATGATCAAGGTAATCAAATTACCGACTTCAATTCACCTGGTGAAATTGAGATAAAAGGCCCGCAAGTGATGCGAGAATATTGGAAAAATGACAGTGAAACTGACAAAGCTTTTAATCACGGTTGGTTTAAAAGTGGTGATATTGGCTTATTTGATGAGCAAGGTCTTTTATATTTGGTGGATCGCAAAAAAGATATGATTTTAGTGTCTGGATTTAATGTTTATCCTAATGAAATTGAGGGTGTGGTTGTACAGTTAAAGGGCGTGTTAGAGGCTGCTGCAATTGGCATTGAAGATTCAAAAACGGGAGAGCGTGTTAAACTATTTGTTGTTATCAATGATACGCACGTTACTGTTGAAGATATAAGACAGCATTGCCGACAACATCTAACGGCTTATAAGCAACCTATTAAAATTGATATTGTGAGTGAGCTACCTAAGAATAATGTAGGTAAAGTATTACGTCGTTTATTAAAAGAAAGGTTAAGTTAATTTAATTATTGTTGATAATAGTTAATCGGTAATACCACTAAGTTAACCCCTTCATGACTAGCTTCAACAAAGCTAAGGTTTGTATACCAGTCTCCTACATCAATGCGTTGTGCAGGCTGGTCATTAACAACAATATTATGGGTATATGCTTGATGTGTATGTCCATGGATCATACGTTGGACACCATGTAATTCCATTAAGCGGATCACTTCAGATTCTGTAACACCCATTATATTATTATCTTTATATACTTTCTTAGATTGACTTGCGCTACGAATTTTCCAACCAATACGTTTACGAAATTTAAGTGGTAAAGCATTGAAAATAAATTGCATGATAGGGTTGTGGATTACTTTGCGCATGCGTTGATAATTTTTATCAGCTAAACACAATGTATCACCATGAAGAATTAAGGTTTTTGTACCATATAAATCAATTTCACAGTGCTCTGGTAATAGCGTCATCGACGATTGTTTTAAATAGCGTTTTCCGACCATGAAATCTCGATTTCCATGAATATAAAAAATCTTAATATTATTTTTTTCAGAAAATTGAGTTAGCTTTTGCGCAACTTCATCCATTAACGGAGTGTGTTCATCATCTCCGATCCAAACTTCAAACATATCACCTAAAATATATAAGGTTTCTGCATTAGTTGCTTCTTTATCAAGAAAAGCAAATAAAGCATCCGTTATATGGCGATTTTTTTCACTTAAGTGTAGGTCTGCAATGAATAAAGTGCGCATAAGGAGCTTAGGCTACCGTTACTTTTTCGATGATCACATCTTCAAGTGGTACATCTTGGTGTACAAAGTGTGAGTTACCTGTCGCAACACCTTTAATTTTATCAACAACATCTTGACCTTCTGTTACTTTAGCAAATACACAGTAACCCCAACCATCAGTTGTTTCTGATTTAAAGTCTAAGAATTTGTTGTCGCCAACGTTAATGAAAAATTGTGCTGAAGCTGAATGCGGTTCCATAGTACGCGCCATTGCTACAGAGTATTTAACATTTGATAAACCATTGTTTGCTTCATTTTTAATTGGCTTCAAGCTATCTTTCTCTTCCATGTTTGGTGCAAAGCCACCGCCTTGAATCATGAAACCGTCGATAACACGGTGAAAAATAGTGTTTTCGTAATGACCGCTTTCAGCGTATTTAAGAAAGTTTGCCACTGTTTTAGGCGCTTTTTCTTCATTCATTTCTAGAGTAATATCGCCAAAGTTTGTATGTAAAGTAATCATTATAAAATCCTGTTCGCAAAAAGAGCGTTATCATACCTTATGTTATCAATTCATTAAATACAAAGGGTGAATTTGTGCCGTTTGCAGGTTAGAATAGCTATTTTTACAATAATCGCATTTGGATGGAAAATGTTAAAAATCTACAACACGTTAACGAGAGCTAAAGAAGAATTTAAACCCCTTGTCCCTGGTAAAGTGGGTATGTATGTGTGTGGAGTAACCATCTACGATTATTGTCACATTGGTCATGGCCGTACGTTTGTTGCTTTTGATACTGTTGCTCGTTACTTCCGCTTTAGTGGGTATGATCTAAGCTTTATTCGTAACATTACTGACGTAGATGATAAAATTATTAAACGTGCTAACGAAAATGGTGAAACCTGTGATCAATTAACAGCGCGATTTACTGATGCGATGCATGCTGATTTTGATGCACTTAATATGATTCGTCCAGATATTGAGCCACGAGTCACTGATCATATGCCAGATGTCATTGAGATGGTGGCAAAATTGATCGAGAAAGGCCATGCCTACGTTGCTGATTCAGGTGATGTATTATTTTCTGTTTCATCATTTCCAGAGTATGGACAACTAAGTGGTCAAAACCTTGAAATGCTACAAGCAGGTTCACGTGTCGAAGTGGAAGATAGTAAACATGATCCATTAGACTTTGTGTTATGGAAAATGGCTAAAGAAGGTGAACCATCATGGTCATCACCATGGGGAGAAGGTCGCCCTGGTTGGCATATCGAATGTTCTGCGATGAATAAAAAACACCTTGGTGAAGTCTTTGATATTCATGGTGGTGGCTCTGATTTAAGTTTCCCGCATCATGAAAATGAGATTGCTCAATCATGTTGTGCTCATCATGGGCAGTACGTTAATACTTGGATGCATTCAGGTATGGTGCAAGTTGATAAAGTGAAAATGTCTAAATCACTCAATAACTTCTTTACCATTAAAGATGTATTGGATGTGTATGACAGTGAAACGGTACGTTACTTTTTAATTTCTGGTCACTACCGTAGCCAATTAAATTACTCTGAAGATAATTTAAAACAAGCACGAGCAAGTTTAGAGCGTTTATACACGGCCATTCGTGATGTAGCAGATGTTGCATTAATAGAGACGTTTGATGAAGAAGCTAAAGCAAGTAAATTCTATCAAGCCTTTGTTAAAGCGATGGATGATGACTTTAATACGCCTGAAGCCTTAGCTGTTTTATTTGATTTAGCTAAAGAGATAAATCGCGTTAAAGCAACAGATACTGCTAAAGCCTCTCAATTAGCAAGCTTACTGGTTACATTTGCTAATGTACTTGGCTTGTTATCACAAGACCCTGATCAATTTTTACAAGGTGATACCGGTTCTGATGATCAAGTGGCTGAAATCGAAGCTTTAATTGTACAGCGTAACACTGCAAGAGCGAATAAAGATTGGGCTAGTGCTGATGATGCGCGCGATAAGTTAGCGGCATTAAATGTTGTTTTAGAAGATGGTGCTAACGGAACAACGTGGCGTAAAGTCTAAGATAAAACAGTTTGTAACGTACAAGCGCTTAATATAATAAAGGGAAGCATTAATGCTTCCCTTTTTGTTATGTGCATTTATTTTTGATTGTTAAGTACGTTTATTTTTGAAATCTTTTAATACAATTTCTAACGCATTTATGGTTGTTTCTAATGGAAAATCGTTTTCTTCTAATAGTTGAATTAGATCTACTGCTAGTTTAATTTCCAATGGGGCATCTTCTAAACTGGATGCTGCTGAGTTGATATCGTTAGTCATTATCTAAACCTTCCATTTTAAACTCTAAAGATTGAGTGAATTCATTACATTTTTGATAACGTTCTTTAAGCGCGGTGATACGCATTTTATGATGAAGCTTTTGTTCACCTTGTGCATTTTCATATAAGTCTATTTCCGCATCAATCATGCTTAATAAGCGTTTTTCATAATCATATTGACGTTGCAGTTGTTGGTATACTTTTTCTTGTTGCGTCGAGTAGCGTTTATATAAGCCTTCCGCTTTTCCTGCATCAAGTTGATTTACAATATTCAATAAAGCCGAAAACTGATTTACAAACTTTTCACACTCATAATTAATAATGGTTTTTCCCATAGACTTATTAATAACATATTCTAAGTGGGAAAAGGTCGCCGCTAATTGTTCAAAATAGCCAGTCAAAGTGAGGCTGCTGATAGCAAACAAATGCGCTTCAAAACGGAAAGACTTATTGTCGTTTAAGGTCAGCTTCTTATCCCACTCAAGACAGCGCGTATTTAATAGCTTCAATTGTGTAGATAATGTTGCTAAATGTTGAGAGTCTACTGACTGAACCATGCTGAATACCCTAGATTAATGGCCATGGCTAAGACGATAATAATGAACAAAGGTCTAATGAACTTCGCGCCAAAATGTATTGCAGAGTGTGCACCAATAAAAGCGCCAAGCATCAAGCAAATACCCATAGTTAACCCAATAAACCAGTTTACTTGCCCAAAATAGATAAAGGTTGCAAGTGCCGTGATATTACTCGTGAAATTCATCGCTTTAGCGACACCACTAGAAAGCAGAATATTTAAGCGGTATAAATGCATATTTGAAATAACCCAGAATGCCCCTGTACCAGGCCCGGAAACACCATCATAAAATCCTAATATAAAGCCTTGTAGACGTTGTATAGCGGTTAAGCGAACCGACTTTTCAGGAAGTTTATCGTTGTCTATTTCTTTAACGCGACTGAATAATGTATAGAGCGCCACGACTAAAATGATTAACGGTAAAAATTTATTCAAGAACTCTGTCGAGATATAGTTAACCATGATTGTGCCAATGCAAGCCCCAATTAACGTACTATAAAATGACTGTTTCCAGAAAATAGGATCAAATAGTTTTTTTCTAAAGTAGGTATAGGCCGCTGCACCTGAAGCAAAACTGGCTGATAATTTATTAGTGCCTAGGGTTAAATGCGGCGGTAATCCTGCGCTGAGTAAGGCTGGTACCGTTAACATTCCCCCTCCGCCAACTACGGCATCAATGAACCCGGCTATTAAACCAACTAATCCAAGTATCATTAAGCTGCTTGGATCTAATACAAATTCTGTCATGTTATTTCTCTATGGTTAGTGCAAAAGGGGGCAGTGAATCAATAAGACTTTTGCCATAACGTTTTGTAATTACTCTTTTATCTAAAAGGGTAATCTTTCCTGTATCGGTTTCTTTACGTATTAACCGCCCACAGGACTGTATTAATTTTTTACTCGCTTCTGGAATTGTTATCTGCATAAATGGATTCCCTCCTTTTGAGGTGATCCACTCTGCGTGTGCTTCTTCGACAGGCGAGTCAGGCACGGCAAAAGGCAACTTAGTAATCATTAAATTCGTTAAATAATGACCAGGTAAATCTAGCCCTTCAGACAAACTGCCTGTGCCGAATAAAATACTGGTTAGCCCTTGATCACATCTCTTTTTATGCGCTTCAATCATCTTAGTACGGGAAGTTTCTCCTTGAACAAATAAGGCATTAGGGAATTTTCGTCGTAATTTCTCTGCAACTAATTTCATTTGCCAATAGGAAGCAAAGAGGACTAAATTCGCTTCTTTTTCTTCTATTCTTTGTGCAATATTATCTACTAATTCATTATCAAAGCCGGATTCTGTTGGCTCATTATTCATTTTTGCAACAATTAGTTTAATTGCAGGGTAATCAAAAGGGGAGGTTAATTTTAAGTATTGCGTTCCATCATTATCCTTAAGCCCTGCTTGGCGTTTAAAATAATCAAAGCTATTTAAGGAAGTTAATGTTGCAGAACATAAAATAACACCTGCTGCTTGTGACCACAGCATATATTCTAATAAGCCGCCAACCTCTAATGGGCTGGCACACAAGGTGAACCCTTCATTTTCATTATTCACCCAAGCGGCAATCGGTGCTTGTGTTTCACTGCGATCCTTCAACAACATTTTCCACAATGCGGCTAAGTTTTCTAAACGCTGAATGAAGACACCTGTTTCAATTAAGATTGGTTCAGCATCTGATAATTTGATATTGGCATCTTTTAATTCTTCAGAAGTAATGTTTGAAAGCTTATTGACTGCACTTAAACATTTTTTAGTTTCTTCTTTCAAATTGATCAATGCATTAACAATACCATCAGGTACTTCGCCCATGGCAAAGCGGTGTTGATTAGATTTGTTATATTCTACTGGGTTATTTCTAAAATATAATTCAATGGATTTTAAATCATTTACCATTTCATTAGCACTATCAAGCATGGTAAGGCCAGGAGTAATGGTCGTTTGGCGATGCACTACACGATTTACATGCGTACTGACTTGCTTGATTTTTTTAAGCCACTCTTGGCTAGTCTTAATATTGACACTGGCATTGGAAAAATCACGTGATATTTTCGGCAGATGATGCGCTTCATCTAATACATAAAAACAAGCATCAGGCTCAGGTAAAATAACACCGCCACCAAGCTCTAAATCAGCTAATAAGAGGGCATGATTAACGACAATAACATCTGCTTTGTTAATGTTATCCCTAGCGCGATGAAAAGGGCATTGACGATGGTTGGCCAGTGCTTTTTTACAACTGTATTTATCAGAGACAATTTGCTGCCATACTCGATGGGGGATAGGTGTTGGCCAACTATCTTGATCGCCAGTCCATTTACCATCTAAGTAGGCATTTCTTAATCTATCAAGTAACGCTTTATCACCAGCTTGTGGTTTCTCAGTAAATAAAGCAGCTTGTTGAGCTTCATCGTCCTGTTGCTTTAGTAGTTTATGTTCGCAGCAGTAACGCTGACGCCCTTTAGCAAGTGTAAAGGTAAATTTAAAATCACTATGGCGAAGAAAAAATGGCAAATCTTTAGTAATTAGTTGTTCTTGTAGAGTAACGGTTGCCGTTGAAATGACGAGCTTTTTATTCGAGCGCAAAGCAACGGGTAAACCAGCTAGGATATAAGCTAATGACTTACCAATACCTGTTCCTGCTTCAGCAACCAAAATACGACGAGATTTATCGTAATGACCTGCCAATACTTTAGCTATTTCAGCGACAAGATAGTTTTGCGCTTTACGTGCTTTGAATTGAGGCAATGCTTGAGTGATTAGTTCATAGTTTGCTCGAATTTCTTTTTTTAATGAATCTGACAGCATAAATAAGTAAGAGTCTCATGATGTAATAATACTAATCACACTATTTGAGTGATCTATTTTACTGGTAAAAATAATTTATTGCGTATTGTAAGTTTGTTTAACAATATAATTGTTGAGATCAAATCAGTCTTTAGTTGTTTTTTCTAGGTGAAATTAATCTTTGACGTACTTAGTGATTCACTAAGTCATAGGTTGATTATCTCTCATCTTTATTGTTATTGATGAACATTTTCTTTGTAAACAAATATATTCTTATAACAATAAAACAAAGCCACTATTTTGCTAGTTTAACAAAATAGTGGCCTTAAATCAGCGACAATAATGACATAAGTTATGTCTGATGTGCTTATAGAGACTAACTTTATTTAGGTTGTTCTAAGAATAAAACGGCCGCTTCAACACGTGATTTTATGCCTAGTTTTTTAAGTAGACTTTTAACGTGTACTTTCACAGTGCCTTCTGAGATATTCAAACTTTCTGAGATCTCTTTATTACTTAAACCTCTTGAAATCTCATGCATGATTTGATTTTCACGGCGGGTTAGTGTTGCCATTTTATCGCGAATATTATCTTCTTCACCTAAACATTCAAGGTAATGCTGTAGGTTTTCACTTACAACTACTTTACCTTGTTGAATCTGGTATAGGCTTTCAAGTAATATCTCTGGGTCAGTATCTTTTAACAGATAACCATCAGCGCCATTATTAATTAAAGAGATAACATCTTGCTTGGCATCTGAAACAGTCAATATAACTATTTTACTTTCAATGCCATCATTACGTAGTGCTTTTAATGTTTCTAAACCAGAGACTGCTTTCATGTTTAAATCTAGCAATACCATATCTGGGTGTTGTTTTTTAACCATACTGACGGCTTCAATGCCGTTTGTCGCTTCATCAAGAACGACAAAATTTGGATCAATACTTAATAATTGTGTGATCCCTTTGCGCATTAGCGGGTGATCATCAACAACAATAACAGTGGATACATTGCTCATTTATAAAGTTCCTTTACTTCTTCTTAATTAATCTTTATACAGGAATAGTGGTAGTATTAAAACGTGAAATGTTCGTAAATCGTCATTCAACACTTAAATATCGAAAATAAGCTCGACTTTACTGCCATCTCCTATGTCATATATTTCTATAGAGGCCTCTAGCTCAGTAGCACGTTGCGTCATTATTTCCATTCCATAATGATTGTCTTTTTGTGGGGTATTGGATACGCCGATACCGTCGTCAGTGATACAGATACAGACTTGACCGTCTTTAACGGTAGAAGTAATGACAATGTTATTACAATTAGCATGTTTCATTGCGTTAACCGTTGCTTCTCTTATTATCTGCAATAAGTGAATTTGTTGATTGGCATGCATTTGAAAGTTTGAGTCAAAATGCCCTAATGTAATATGTGATGTGGTTTGTTTTTGTAATTGAGTGACCATTGCTAAAACAGCTTCTTTCAGGTCAGCAATATTAATATTCAAACGAAAAGTTGATAATAATGAACGCAGTTGAATATAAGCATCATCAATGGCTTCTTTAATATTGTTGACTGAATCAATCACATCTTGGTTGTTATTATCATGATTACTTATTTGTCTTTTCAAAACAGTACATTGTATTTTTAAAAAAGATAACGCCTGTGCAATAGAATCATGCAGCTCTCTTGCAATAACCCCACGTTCTTCCACTAATAGCAGCTTCTGTTCTTGTAAAGTGTACTCTTTATGGTGTAAAGCTTGTGCAATTAAGTGGCTGTAACTAGCAATCACAGAGTTATTACTAGCACCGGGTACTTTTTCAATATAATTCAATTGACCATAGGGCTTATTGTCTAACAGTATTGGGATACTGTGTTTATTGATATGATTATCAGAATCAGCGTGATCACTTCTAATTTGCGTTCCATTAGCTAACTCTAAACAAAGTTTGCTTAAGTTAGTTTGTTTGGCTAACGCATTGAGCGACTCTTTAATAATCGGGATAGACAGCTCTACTGTATTGAGCTTTTGAGAGGTATCAAATAAAAATTGTATATTTTTATTTGCATCTATTAGCTGTAAATTCTTATCAAATACCTTTTGTTGCATTGCAGTGATTAAGTTTTCTAAGTCAGCAGACATGCTTTTAAGGTGTGTTGAAAGTAGCCCTATTTCATTGCTACTTTCCATGAAGTTAACATGAAAGCGATGATTAGAAATAGAGCGAACATTCTCTTCTAATTGTCTTAGAGGCGCAATAATAAATCGATGGCAATACCAAAGTAAAAAAACGACCAGCAAAAGAAATAAAGCAAAGGATATTAATTGTGAAATAAAAATTGCGGTGGTTTCTTTATCTAATAATACCCTGTATTTCGTGATAGCGTATTGACTTGTATTGCGTAAATTACTGATGTTATAGATCAATTGCTCTTGGTCTATAACATCAGTATTTTCTATTATTTTATCAATAATAATTTGTAATTCAGTATTAGCCTCACATATCTCTTTAACATCAAAAAATTTATCTTTTAATAAGATAATTTGTTTTTCAGGAGAGTATAAATTAAAAATCTCTTTGAGCTTTCTTGTATCTAAATCGTCTGATATTAAAAATGCTTTAGTCTGTTCTCTTATATCAATCAATTTATCAATGGCAATATTGTTATAATTTTGGCTATGTGTATTGGTTAAATAGATAAAAAGGTGCGTACCCGATATTATCATCATTAAAATAACGGTTGTCGTAATAACTTTTGCAATTGAAATTGAATGAAGTAGTGGATTAATCTTCATACTTAGTTGAGAATGTTGTTTTGCATGATATTTAAGTTTCCTAAAAAGAGGTTTGAATAACGTATAATATATAAATTAGCTCCGAGCTTGTATCACTAAGTTTACTTTTTTTAAAGTAAATATGTGATGCAAGCCGCTTAACCCTAAGTTGGTTAAGAAGGGTAAACCTAGAAATGGGTTTGCCTCCCGTGTTTGGAAAGGAACTGACCATGAAACTAGTCGATAAGTATTATCGAAAATTTGAATACTTACGTTTATCAATAACAGATGAATGTAATTTTAAATGTAATTATTGTTTACCGGATGGGTATCAACGAACTCATCAAAAGCAATTTTTATCACAACAAGAAATAAATAATCTGATTACTGCTTTTGCAGAGTTAGGTACCAGTAAAATCAGGATCACAGGAGGGGAACCGAGTTTACGCAAAGATTTTCCAGATATTATCAAACAAATTAGCGATACGGATGGAATAGAAAAAGTTGCGACTACTACTAATGGTTTTAGTTTAGCGAAAAATGCTAAAAGCTGGTTTGAGGCAGGTTTAGATTCTATTAATGTTAGTATTGACAGCTTAGATGCTAATACATTTAATTTGATCACGGGGAAAAATTTATTCCATAAAGTGATGCAAGGTGTGGAAGCTTGTTCTACCGCTGGGTTTAAGCAAGTGAAAGTAAATAGCGTATTAATGAAAGGTTTAAATGATCATGATTTGGTGACTTTTTTAGCGTGGATTAAAAATCAGCCTATCCAACTGCGTTTTATTGAATTGATGCAGACAGGGGATAATAATGAATTTTTTAACCGCTACCATTTATCAGGTCAAAGTATTAAGGAAACCTTATTAAGCCAACAATGGATCCCTAAATTACGTCAAGTTAATGATGGCCCTGCAGAGGTATTCACACATCCTGATTATGTCGGAGAAATCGGGCTTATAATGCCTTACAGCAAAGATTTTTGTGATAACTGTAACCGTTTACGGGTCTCGGCAGTAGGGCGTTTACATCTTTGTTTATTTGGAGAAGAAGGTGTTGATTTACGGCATTTGTTACAAAGTAGTTCAGATAAAGAACAACTTAAATCAACTATTCTCGACGCATTAAACGATAAAAAATCATCACATTTTCTTGAATTAGGCTTAACCGGTGGCACGCCACATCTCGCCTCTATTGGCGGATAATAGCGACGATTGATAGTGTATTAAGTGTAGGAAGGAAATGTGAAGATAGCAGGCGTAGTACTAGCTGGTGGGCAATCGCAACGTATGGGTGAAGACAAAGCTAACTTGATCATTGATCAAAATAGCTTGCTAACCCGTGCAGTAAATTTATTGCAGGAAGCCGGCTTAAGTGATTGTTATGTTAGTGGTGATTATCCTGAGTTTAATTGTATTCAAGATCAGCACTGCAATTTAGGACCAATCGCAGGGATTGCCGCTTGCGCTTCATTTTTGAATGAGCAATATGATGCCATGCTCATTATACCCGTTGATATGCCGTTATTAGCTGTGCAAGACTGTACCCATTTACTAAATTGTTATAAAGCAACAAACAATGCGGCTGGCTTGTACTATCAAGCAGCGATCTTCCCAATCCTGCTCGCATTAACTGAGCCACTGACTGATTATTTATCCAATGTTGTGAACTCCCAGCATAAAAAGTCAAGATCCTTATTTCGATTATTCGAATCACTTGATATGCAAGGGGTGCCATTAACCACAGCCAACCAATACCGATTTAAAAATACCAATACCCCAACACAATTTCAGGATTGCTTAGCAACCTTTAACACATTGCAACAGCAAGCCATTAATTATGATCTTAAAAAAACAAAAAAAGAGGATTAATATGAATCACCTTTCAAGCGAAGAATTTAGTTCAGCACACATTGCCGTTTTAACTGTATCAGATACTCGTGACGAGCAAACAGATACATCTGGTGGTTACCTAGTAAAAGCACTAGCGGAAGCAGGCCATAAATTAGCAGATAAGCAAATTGTAATTGATGACCCTTATCAAATTAGAGCCATCGTTTCACAATGGATCGCCGATAAGTCAATTGAAGTGATTTTAATTACTGGCGGGACAGGTTTTACTGCTCGTGATACGACGCCTGAAGCTGTTTCTGTTTTATTTGATAAGCATGTCGAAGGATTTGGCGAGTTATTTCGCGCGGTTTCTTATCAAGAGATAGGGTCATCAACGATTCAAAGTCGTGCCTTAGCTGGATTTGCTAATAATACTGTTATTTTTTGTATGCCAGGTTCAACTGGTGCTTGTAAAACAGCATGGACAAAGATAATTCAAGAGCAAATTAATTCACAGCATAAACCTTGTAACTTCATGCCGCATGTAGGAGCAAAATAATGTCTGCTACTTTTACTCACATCAACCAAGAAGGTAAAGCCAATATGGTTGATGTCACAACAAAAGAGGTGACGGTGCGCGAAGCGGTTGCAGAAGCCTATGTTGAGATGGCCGAAGAAACATTAATGTTGATTGTTAATGGTCAGCATCATAAAGGCGATGTTTTTGCTACTGCGCGTATTGCTGGGATTATGGCCGCTAAAAAAACCGCAGATTTAATACCGCTTTGTCATCCATTAGCATTAACCAAAGTTGAAGTGAATATTACAGCTGATAAAGAAAATAACCGAGTGAGAATTGAAAGTTTGTGTAAATTGTCAGGTAAGACGGGTGTTGAAATGGAAGCATTAACTGCCGCATCGGTCGCCGCACTAACTATCTATGATATGTGTAAAGCAATACAAAAAGACATGGTTATTTCAGCGGTTAAGTTATTGGAGAAAAAGGGTGGTAAATCCGGTCATTTTAAAGCAGTTGATAAGGTTTGTTCATGATTAAAGTACTCTTTTTTGCAAAATTAAGCGAGCAATTAGGCCTGCGTGAATTACAAGTTGCAGCTTCAGCAGCTGAAAATACAGATCAATTATTGGATTATTTAAAGCAATATGATCCGAAATGGGAGCAAGTGCTAAGTGCTCAACCCTGTTTAAAAGCGGTTAATCAAAATATGGTAAATCATAATGTGCCATTAAACAGTGGTGATGAAGTCGCGTTTTTTCCTCCGGTGACAGGTGGCTAAATGATAAAAGTTCAAGAGCAAGACTTTAATCAACAAATTGAATACGAACGTTTGAGAAGTAAAACGTCTATTGGTGCGATTGTAACTTTTACAGGATTAGTAAGGGATATCAATCAAGGGCAAAGCGTTAGTGATTTATCATTAGAGCATTACCCTGGGATGACCGAAAAATGTTTAGTAGAGATTGTTGAGCAAGCAAAAAAACGTTGGGATATTATTGAATCTACTATTATCCACCGTGTCGGTCAGCTTGCTATTTCTGAACAAATTGTTTATGTAGGGATTGCCAGCCAACATCGAGGCGATGCTTTTGCAGCTTGTGAATTTGTGATGGATTATTTAAAAACACAAGCGCCTTTTTGGAAAAAAGAAACCATGGCTGATGGCCAAACAAAGTGGGTTGACGCAAGAGAAGATGATCAGTTAGCGCTGAACAAATGGGCATAATGAATAAAACAAAAAAGGCGGTAGTTTGAGTCGTTGTGTGTAATCCTACAATTAACCATTAGTGATGAATTGAATTTGGTGATGAGATTGAATGGTGCATTAAATATAACGGCAGCTTATGGCGCCATTTTTGTTTTTTTAATATAAAGGGTAAGTTATGCGGTTTATGATTTGGATAGTGCTATTCTTGGTTACGTCTTTAAGTCTTCCTGCTTATGCCAGTTTAAATATAGCGGTTGCCAGTAATTTTAAAATAACGGCGCAACAAATAGCAGAACAATTTACGCAAGAAACCAATATAGCTGTGACTATTTCCAGTGCCTCTACAGCGACGCTTTATCAGCAGATATTACATGGGGCGCCTTTTGATATATATTTATCAGCAGATCAAAAACACGTTAATTTGTTAAAAGAGAAACACAAAGTTGGTGATAACGAGGCTTTTATTTATGCTCAGGGACGTCTTGCTTTTTGGCAACCTGATGCATTACAAACACCAACAGCACAGGACTTTATCGATTATACAGGGCGACTTGCAATCGCAAATCCTAAATTTGCTCCTTATGGTATCGCTGCTCAACAAGCGTTAGGGTTTGCTGACAAATGGGAAGCTGCAAACTTAATTCAAGGTAATAATATTAATCAAACCTTTCAATTTGTAGAGTCTAAAAATGTACCTGCAGGGTTAGTATCCTATGCTGCCTTAATTCAAAAAAATCAGGCTAATTACTTTTTGATTCCGGTGAGTTGGCATCAAGCTTTAATTCAATCAGGAATTATTGTCACCACTAAAAATCAGCAACAAGCAAAGCAGTTTGTAAATTTTCTGTTATCTAAACAGGCTCAGCAACAGATTCAAAAACAAGGTTACCAGTGATGCTTTCAACAGGGGATTACCAAGCGATAGGGCTAACACTTAAATTGGCTAGCTTAACCACTTTGATCTTGATGTTGGTTGGGCCGCCACTGGCATGGTGGCTGGCTCGTAGTCAAGCTAAAATTAGACCCTTAATTGAATCCTTAGTGGCATTACCACTTATTTTACCGCCGACAGTATTAGGTTTTTATCTATTAATCGCCTTTTCACCTGAGTATTTTTTAGGGGAGTGGTGGCTCACATTTAATGATAGCTCTTTGGCTTTTTCTTTTACTGGATTAGTCATTGCATCGGTTATTTATTCTTTGCCCTTTGTGGTGCAACCCTTACAGAGTGCATTTATCAACCTCGATAAAAGTTATTTAGAAGTTGCATTAACAATGGGATACGGAAAGTATGAACGGTTATACAAAATCATATTCCCTATGTTATTACCTAGTTTCATTATTGCGAGTGCGTTAGGTTTTGCACACACCATAGGTGAGTTTGGTGTGGTATTAATGATTGGTGGTAATATTCCTGGTGAAACACAGGTATTGTCTATTTTATTGTTTGACCATGTTGAATCATTGCAATATGGCGCTGCCCATCAACTCTCTTTTATCTTATTAACCTTTTCTATTTCATTATTAGTGATCATTTACGGTTTCTTACAAAAACGACAGCAGCGAGTATTAAATGCTTAAATTTGATGTTATTAAAAAGTTTAAGCATTCACGCAAAGAACTGCATTTTCAAGGTGAAATTAAGCTCTCTGGTGTCTGTGCTATTTTTGGTGATTCAGGCGCAGGTAAAACGACCTTGCTGCGTTGTTTGCTGGGGTTAGAACCTTGTTTTGGAGACATTAATATTAATCAGCAAGCTTGGTTAACCGGTGATAAGTGCCTTGTCCCTGCAGAGCGCAGACGGATTGGGGTTGTTTTTCAAGAGCCTCGACTTTTTCCGCACTTAAATGTACAGCAGAACTTACAATTAGCTGTTAATAAAAGCAATCAAAGTGTATTTACTATCAACAAGCTTGCTAAAGACTTAGGCTTTGAATCATTGCTAACACAACAAACAACACAGCTATCTGGTGGACAAAAGCAGCGAATAGCAATTGCTCGTGCTTTATTAATAAACCCGCAATTACTGGTAATGGATGAGCCACTTTCATCATTGGATAAGAGTAGTAAAAAGAAGCTATTACCTTTTTTAAAAAAGATAAGTGAAACCATTCCAATACTTTATGTGACTCATTCAGAGCATGAACTGTTTTATTTGAGTAAACAAATGATCTTAATTCATGAAGGTGCTGTAGAGGCTATAGGGCAACCGCATCAACTTTTTTTAGATAGCCAGCTATCATTAATAAAGTTTGCTCAACAAGGTTTAATTTTGAATGTGCAGGTTAATCGTTTTGATTCACAAGAAGCGCTTATTGAAGGAGATGTAGATGGACAGCCTTTATATGTATCAGCTGAACATCCTCCATTAGGGGATAGTATTCAGGTTAAAATAAACAGTCGGGATGTGATTGTTGCGATGAAACCGATACAGGAAAGCTCGTTATTAAATTGTTTACTGACAGAGGTCGTTGATTATAGAGAAGAGCCGGAAGCTGTCGTATTAACATTAAAATTACAACAGCAGTTTATCTATGCTTACATTACGTTAAGGTCATTCAATAACTTAAACTTAAGTATTGGCAGTCAAGTTTACGCGCATGTTAAAACCATGAGTATTATTAACTAACTGCGGCTTTATATTAAAGTGCGCCACGTTTAGCACTTTCTTTTGATTATTATTTTTATCAATTATCTATGATTAACAGCAATGTCCCGTGCTGCTTTTTCATCATGATAGTTAAAATCTTAACTAGCAGATAAAAGCAACTTTATTGTATCTTTTGTTGCTCAAGGTCTATAGGCTTATTCCTTCAAATTTTTTAAAGGTAAAGTATCAATGACAATACCAGTAAAAGAGATCAGTGAAAATCAACTGACTTGTGCAAAGTGTAGTGCAGCTTGTTGCAAATTAGAGGTGATGTTGATCACGGACACGGGTGTACCAGAGCAATATATAGAGCGTGACCAGTGGGGTGGAGAAACCATGAAACGATTGGATGACGGCTGGTGTATTTGTGTCGATAGAGAAACAAAACTATGCACTATTTACGAAAATAGACCTTGGGTATGTCGGATCTTTGAGATGGGGTCTTATGAATGCAGCGAAGAGTTCATCGCTGCAAAATAATGCCTGTATTCAAGGTTTGACTGTTAGTTAAACCTGTTTATTTTCGTTGTTATTTTTCTGAGAGTGTTTTCAAATACAAACAGGTATCCAATAGACGATTAGCAAAACCCCATTCATTATCACACCACACTAATAACTTCACTAAGTTCCCGTCACTAACTCGTGTTTGTGTACCATCTATGATACAAGAGCGTGGGTCATGGTTAAAATCGACAGAAACCAATGGCGCTTCTGTATAACCTAAAATTCCCTTAAGCTCTCCTTGTGCTGTCACTTTTAGGCAATCGTTAATATCATTAATAGAAACATTTGTATCAACGGTGACACTTAAGTCCATTGCAGTAACGTTAATAGTAGGGACACGTACGGCAATGGCTTCAAATTTATTGGCAAATTTGGGTAGTATTCTTTCGATGCCGGCAGCTAATTTAGTATCTACTGGAATAATTGATTGGCTTGCAGCACGGGTGCGACGAAGGTCGTTATGGTAAGAGTCAATAACAGGCTGATCATTCATTGCCGAATGAATTGTAGTGACTGTGCCACATTTAATATTAAAAGCTGCATCCAAACTCGCAATCACAGGCACAATACAATTTGTAGTGCATGATGCGCCTGAAATATAAGTTTCCTCACCTGTTAATTGCTGGTGGTTGATACCGTAAACAACCGTCGCATCAACATCGTGATCCGCAGGGTGTGAAAAAATAACGCGCTTTGCACCCGCTGATAAATGCGCCTCGGCATCTGCTTTACTACCAAAAATACCAGTACAATCAATCACGATATCAATGTCTAATGCGTCCCAAGGTAAAGCTTGAATATCTTCATAGGCTAATAGGGCAATTGTATGGTTCTCAATCGTTAATTGATTATCGCGTTGCTCAACGTGGAATGGGAAGCGGCCATGCGTTGAATCATATTGAGTAAGGTGACAAATAGCCTCTGCTTTAGCGAGTTCGTTAATGGCGACTATTTCAATTTGTGTTTGCTGGTTTGCTTCGAATATAGCGCGTACTAAACTGCGACCAATACGTCCATATCCATTAATTGCAATGCGAAGAGACATCAATAATTCCATAATAATAAGAGTAAATTTGTACCGATTACACTGAGTTATTTAAAAGCAAATCAGTTGACTTTATTTGATACAAATAAGAGAGGCGGTATTGTAAATCAAAATAACCTTAATCGCTGATAAAAACCAATAGATTACATAAAAATGACTCTGTTTTTGAGGATTTCATAAATTTTTAACAAAAAACATCAAATAACAAACCTGAAATGTCATTTTTAATTTGCTAATATACTTTTAAAATTAAATACACAAACAGAGTATGTTGCTCTAAATGAGGATGAATGAGTCTTAAAAAGGATAAGTACAGTATCGACAATACCGATTACACGGTAGGTCAAGATAACGTTCAAAAATGGGGGTTTGATGTTCATAACCCTGTATTTGGAACAAGTGCAGGGTTAGTAGCTGCTTTCTTACTAGCCATTATGTTAATTGACCCGGAAGTGTCTAAAGCGACTTTAGATGGCTTGAAATGGAATATCATCGGTAGTTTTGATGGACTGTTTATGTGGTCTGCAAATATTTTTGTGATTTTTTGTATTGCATTAATTGTAACCCCTTTTGGTAAAATTCGTATTGGTGGACATGATGCAAAAAGCGATTATTCAACACTGTCATGGATAGCAATGTTATTTGCTGCTGGGATGGGGATTGGTTTGATGTTTTGGGGGGTAGCGGAGCCCGCTGCTTACTTTACCGGTTGGTATGAAACACCATTAAATGTCACACCCAATACACCTGAAGCGGCAAAATTAGCGCTTGGTGCAACCATGTTCCATTGGGGATTACACCCATGGGCAATTTACGGGGTTGTTGCATTATCTTTATCATTCTTTGCTTATAACAAAGGATTACCACTTTCAATGCGATCTGTTTTTTACCCAATCTTAGGTGATCGTACTTGGGGTTGGGCTGGTCACATCATTGATATCCTTGCGGTTATTGCTACTCTGTTCGGTTTAGCTACATCATTAGGCTTGGGGGCACAACAGGCTGCGAGTGGTCTACATCATGTATTCGGTATCAGTGCGGGTATCACCACACAAGTTACTGTGATCGTAGGCGTGACTATGTTAGCAGTAATTTCAGTTATTCGTGGTATTGATGGCGGTGTAAAACTAATCAGTAACATTAATATGTTATTAGCATTAGCATTAGTTGTCTTCGTTGCTTTAGTGACGTTTGCTGTTTCAATGGGCACTATTCCAACAACGGTAATGGGCTACATTGAAAACCTAATTCCATTAAGTAATCCGCATGGTCGTGAAGATGAAGCTTGGATGCATGGTTGGACTGTGTTCTACTGGGCATGGTGGATTTCATGGTCCCCATTTGTTGGTATGTTTATTGCGCGTATCTCTAAAGGCCGTACAGTACGTGAATTTTTAACTGCAGTGTTGATTATACCTACTTTGGTAACGATCATTTGGATGTCTGTATTTGGTGGCGTTGCGATTGAACAAATCATGAATAATGTTGGTGAATTAGGCGCTAATGGTTTAACTGAAGTACCGCTGGCAATGTTCCAAATGTTTGATGAATTACCAATGGGTAATATTTTGTCGATATTAGCCGTAGTATTAGTATTAGTATTCTTTATTACTTCTTCTGATTCTGGTTCATTAGTTATTGATAGTATTACCGCAGGCGGTAAAGTTGATGCACCTGTTCCTCAACGTGTTTTTTGGGCAAGCATTGAAGGTGCTATCGCAATTGCACTGTTATGGGTTGGTGGTACAAATGCGATACAAGCATTACAAGCCGGTACTATTTCAACTGCGTTACCGTTTACATTTATCTTGTTGATCATGTGTATCAGCTTGGTAATGGGAATGAAAACAGAAGAAAAACGCTAAACTAATCTCTATTCACCGTTAACCATCAGGTGCGGCGAATAAGTAAAAACAAAAAAGCCGATTAATGTATATTAATCGGCTTTTTTATTGTTAGCTCTAATCTCATTTCTAGAGATAACTTACAGCCATAACTCTTGAATAGGCATTTCAGGGTCATAGTGGTAGCTTACTTGAGCTTGAAATAATTCAGCAGTTGCAATAGCATCGGTCAGCGCATCATGAGGCTGATAACTTGGTAAGTTATAACGCCAACGAGTATTTCCCAAACGAATTGATTTTGGTTTCTTTTTTTTCCACCAATTTAGTAGTCCAGCGCTTTGTTGGCGTTGGATATTCGCTTCTATTTGCATCGTGTCAATAAGCGGAAAAACCACACCTTCTTTAATCATTGATCGAAGATTTCGATCTAAAAAGTCACGCTCAATATTACGGTAATGTACTACCACAACCTTTCCTGCTAGCTCATCGAGTAAGGGCGCTAATACTCCTAATAAATCAGGCGCACCTTGCAGGTCGGAATGTGTTATACCATGAATAATGATCGACTCTTCTTGTAGCTTATCCTCGGGCTTGATGTACCATTTCTTGGCGCGATTACAAAAAATACGCTGTAAATTAAAAGGGATCAAACCAATACTAATAATGCTGTTTTGTCTAGCATCCAACCCAGTGGTTTCAAAGTCTAGTGCGACAAACTCTATGTCTTTTAATTTTGTATCATTAGGGTAAGTCCCTTGATCATAGAATTTTTTTAGACGAGTATCCTTACAAAGTTGAGATTGCATCTGCAAAAATGCACTCCAATTTAAGATCTCTTTATGAATAGGTCCTGGCATAGTGACTCCCTAAAACTTATTCGCGGTATAACGGAATTTTAAGAAATTTTGAGCATTACTTAAGACGAGAAATGCATCTTTTAAATTGCGTCGTTCTAAGTCCGACATATTCTCAGGTTCAATATTGTTATCTGGTTCAAGACCCATCTCCACATCAGATGCTTGATGGCGTAGCCTCACTAAGGATATTAACTCCATGGCATGACGCAAATCAGCGCCTTTAGAGTGCGGTAAAATACCAGATTCAATGATATCTTCTAAGCGCTGAAAGGAGTTTTGCGAAGAAGAGCCAATTGCTAATGCATGGACGCGAATTAGGTCCGCAAGTGGTGCAGTTCCACGACGTTTTAAGTTAATAGAGTTTTTGTGTTGACCATCGCTTTCCATGACAAAGTCTCTAAAGAATCCCAGCGGTGGTTTTCTGTTTAACGCATTTCTCGCTAGGCATGCTAGAAAGCGGTTATTCTTTTTCGCTCGACGGAGAATAAATGCATTCAGTTGCTCAGCCCATTTGATACGACCATAAACGCCATTTAAATCAAAGAAAATATTACAATTTAGTAAAGCTTGCGGGTTGGGGTTATCTATCCAATCAGAGAAACAAGCCTCCCATTGTGATTGAGTTTTTCTATACTCTGGGTTTGTCGCCATAATATCGCCAGTACAGTAACTATAACCACAAGCAGCTAACCCATCACATACATATTCAGCTAGCGCTTTAAAGTAATCACCGTGTAATGCTTCATCGTAACTATTATCAAGAATTAAGGCATTATCTTGATCTGTTACCAATAACTGTTCGTCACGAGCCATTGAGCCTAATGCTAAAAAACAGTAAGGAATAGGTGGAGGACCAAATTTTTCTTCTGCAAGTGTTAATAAACGTTGCTTAAAGCTACGACCAATTTCAGACATTGCACGGCCGACCATATGCGAGTTAGCATCCTCATTTACCATGCGCATAAAACAATCTTTCAATTGTTCGGATAGTTGAGCCAGATCCTCAGGAGTTTGCTGTTGAAAAATACTGCTGACAAATAATAAGCTATTTTGAGATTCGTAACGCACAATATCTGACACTTCAATTAGGCCAATAGGGGATTTGTTCTTTAAAATAGGCAAGTGATGTACATTGTAACGAAGCATTAATAGCATAGCTTCAAAGATATAAGCATTATGATCTAATGAGATCAATTCAGTAGACATAATTTCTGAGACGGAATTCTCAACACTTAACCCTGTGGCGATCACCTTGGCACAGAGGTCATGTTCAGTGATCAGACCGACAAATTGTTCAGAAGGGTCATCTTCTCCATCAATAGCGGTAATTAAAGCCGCAGATTGATATTCTTGTGCCATGATTTGTGCCACTGCTTGGATGCTCGTATCACTTGGTAACATCAAAGGCTCACGCGTGATCAATGTTTTCACCTTTGAAGTGGTTAAATCATTATTGTTGTCAGTGGTGCTCTCGAAGGCATGCTTCAATCGTGCGCTATCTTCTGCTTCAACAAAGTCAGCAAAATACTCAAAGCGATCACATAGACTGTAAAAAATTTCACCTGGGATACAATAGAGCAAGGTATCTTTAACGGCTTTGGCTGGAAACCTTACTTTATTATTAGTTAATAAACCCATTTGGCCAAAGGTGTGGCCCTGATCAAGCTTATTATAAAGGTTGCCATTTCGACGGTATATCTCAACAACACCGCTGCGTATCATATATAATTCATTGATATCATCTTTAAATTCAATGACGTTCGCATCAGCGCGATGGTAAGATATTTCAATACTTTGTGCGACTTCGATAATAGCTTCTTCTGGAAGTTGATCAAAAGGGGCGTACTGACTGATAAAATCTTTAATTTCTAGTAATTCAACTTCCATAATGAGCTCGATTTAAAGTAAATAGATAGAGAAATATTTTACACCACTAGAGTAAACGATGTTAGTGATGTATAACAAAAGCAATAAAATTTGCTATTCATGTAATAAAAATGATTGAGTGTAAACAATAGTTTATAAAAGGGAATAATAATGAGTGAAGACAATGCACGTCGCCCACTAAAAGTCCGGGAATTAACCATAATAAATAACATTGCCAGTTACTTAGCGCAGAAAAATATTACCCCTAATCAAATTTCAATCACCAGTGTATTATTTGCATTGTTAGCTGCTATTTGTTTGATAGCCGTTGGATTGGACGCCAATATCTGGTTTTGTTGGTTAGCTGCGTTATTCATTCAATGCCGATTATTATGTAATTTATTTGATGGAATGGTGGCAATGGAAGGCGGCAAGTCAACCGCTTCTGGGGAGCTATTTAATGATATTCCTGACCGCATCGCTGACCCATTGATTTTAGTGAGTGCTGGGTATGCGATTACTTTTTGTCCTTGGGCCGTTGAACTGGGCTGGTTGGCTGGTTTGCTTGCGGTGAAAACTGCTTATGTACGTGTACTGGCGTCATCAATAGGTGCGCCTACTTTATTTAAAGGGCCGATGGCAAAACAACATCGTATGGCAATTATGACTGGCGCATTAGTTATTATGCCACTTGAATACATGTTATTTAATACACAAGGTTATAGTTTATTATTTGCTCTTATGGTGATTTTTTTTGGATGTTTATTAACGCTTTATAATCGTTCACGAGCTGCTTATGTTTATTTAGAAACACCACAAGATAAGGAGACTAAATAATGTGGAACGTACCATTACATTCTTTTTATATGATGATGTTTGTTGTATTTTTGTTAGTGGTTGGTTCACTTGTTTGTTACCGCCTAACGTTAAAAAATCCAGATCGTGATTACACAGAATTAAAGCAACGTATTCAATCATGGTGGTGGATGATTGCGATTATTTTCGGGATTTTACTAGCGCCCACACCGGTCGGGATCTCTTTCTTTGCGTTGTTAAGTTTTTTAGCCTTGAAAGAGTTTTTTTCAATAATGCCTACACGCCAGGCGGATAGACGGGTTTTGTTATGGGCATACCTTGCTATTCCGCTGCAATATTATTGGGTTGCCTCGGAATGGTATGGCATGTTCTTGATATTCATCCCTATATATGTATTTTTGTTTTTACCGATGCGTGCCGTATTTATTGGTGAAACGAAAGGCTTCATTCGCTCACTAGGCACCATTCATTGGGCGGTCATGTTGTGTGTATTGTGTGTTAGTCATCTCGCTTATTTATTGAAATTACCAGTGCTTAATGAACAAGGCGGTGCATTAGGCTTAGTGTTATTTATTATTTTTATTACGCAGTTTAATGATGTTTGCCAGTATATTTGGGGTAAAACATTAGGTAAGCATAAAATTATCCCTAAGGTCAGTCCTAAGAAAACTTGGGAAGGCTTCATTGGAGGCGTGTTCACCGTTACCCTTATTTCAGGTGGATTGGCACCTTACTTAACGCCATTAACAACAGGACAGGGTTTAGTCGCAGGTTGCTTAATTGCAATTAGTGGTTTTATTGGTGATGTGGTTATTTCTTCCGTAAAACGTGATTTAGCGATCAAAGACAGTGGGACGCTTATTCCCGGTCACGGTGGGTTATTAGATAGAATAGATAGTCTGATTTATACTGCGCCACTGTTTTTCCACTTTGTCTATTACTTACACTACTAGATTCATGATAGAGGTTGTGATGCATCGTTTTTTGAAAGTATTATTTTTTGCCATTTTTATTAAACCTTTAGTTTTATTGGGCTTGGGGTTAAATGTTTTTTTTAAAAAAAGGTTGCCGACAGAAGGTCCGGCGATAGTTGTAGCAAATCATAATAGTCATTTGGATACCATGGTGTTAATGAGTCTATACCCATTACGTCAAATTCATAAAGTAAGGCCAGTTGCCGCGGCAGATTATTTTTTATCGAATAAATGCCTTGCTTGGTTTTCGTTGAATATTATCGGTATTATTCCTATTAAGCGCCAACATATCAGAGACAAAGAGGCACTTTTTCAAGCTTGTCATGCAGCACTGGACAATGATGATATATTATTAATTTTTCCAGAAGGGTCACGCGGTAAACCAGAGCAATTGAGTGAATTAAAACGTGGAATACACCATATTATTAGACAAAGAAAAGCATTAGCTGTGGTGCCCGTGATGTTACATGGCTTAGGACGAGCTTTACCAAAAGGTGAAGCGGTTTTTGTGCCTTATAATTGTGATGTGGTGATTGGTGAAAAGATAGAATTTAACGAGGATGCGCGATGTTACATTGAAGCAGTATCAGCGTCATTTAATGAACTGCTCGCTTTATGCATGACCAGAAAAACAGTGGTTGTAGATGAATAATAAGTGTTTTGGTCGCTTTTCATTAGACTATTGAAAGCAATTCACAAACATTCTAAGCTCTTGGTTTTTTATACCAATCTAATATAAATAAGGTAATACATAAAAGATGGGAATGTCGACGAGACTAGACTTGTTTATAGACGTAGCTCAACAAGGTTCATTTGCAAAAGCCGCAGGTATTCGTAATATTGACCGTTCTGCATTATCAAAACAGATCAAAATACTAGAAGATGAATTAGGCGTACGTTTATTAAATCGTTCAACGAGGGCAATATCATTAACTGATGCGGGTAAAGAAATATTAACCCAGGCTGAATCAGTACGAGAAATATTGGCCAATACACGACGCCTAGCAGAGTCTTTTCAATCTCAGCCAAAAGGGTTATTAAGAGTGACTAGTCCAAGCTTATTTGGGCGGCTCTATATTGAAAAAGCGGCTTTTCAATTTATGGAAAAGTACCCCGATGTTCATATTAAATTGGTTTTTGATGATACTCGTAGTGATATTATTGGTGAGCGTTTCGATATTGCTTTTCGTATTGGCCCAGCACGAGATTCGAACTTAATTGCTCGTAAACTTGGCGATGCTAAGGTTGCCATTTTGGCCTCTGAGAGCTTTATTAAAAAATATGGGGATCCTAAAACACCTGAAGAGCTCATTAAATTACCTTCTGTTGTTTATAATAATACCGAGCAAAAATTTAACAAAATATTGATCTCTGAAGCACCCGGCAGCGATATTATGAAAAGCTATAATATACAAGGGCAACTTGAGGTGAATGAGTTAAGCTCAGTATTAGAGGCGGTTAAAGCTGGTTTAGGTTTTTCTCAGCGAGGGATATTTACATTAGATAGAAATATTAAAGAGATGGGACTTGTTCCCTTGCTAACAAATTATAAATTATCACATCGTGACTGGGGGATTTCTGCGCTCTATCCTCATCGAAACCAAACACCATTAGTGAAATTATTTATCGATGCAGTGCAAGAGTTAATAGGAAAGCCACCGATCTGGGATAGTTATATCGATGGCTTTGAAGATATGTACCAATAAAACCTTTGTATGTTTTATTGTAAATAACATTGAAGTCGACTATCAGGAGGGTAGCCTCCTGAATCTAGTGCTTCTATTTCTTGTTATCGTATGTAGAGAAGTGGTAATCAACATTGATGATAGCACGGTAAGCTACTTCACCACGTTTTTTAGCAACTTCTTCGATCATAACTTCAGAATCATCAATGTTAAGATCTTTAACTTGGTTTTGAGTAATGATTGCTAATTTATGTTTTAAAGCAGAGTTTGATAAATCATTTAAGCTGTCAATGTAATCAAATCCTGCGTCATAAGCAGCGGTTTTATCAGCGAAATATTCAGTATTAAAGTTTTTGTCTGAATGAATGATTTGAGTGCCTGCAAATGCGCTTGTGCTGATTAATAAAGTTGCTGCTAAAGTTGTTAATGTTTTCATGATAGTACCTATATAATATTTTTTAATACTGTTTGGTAGAGTGAATAACATTCTTGTCTTGGCCTCATTGCCCCACTCGATGAATCTATTATGCAATCTATTTATGTGATCGTCATCACACTTATCTTCCATTCATTATGGACTTTTTGGCAACAATAAGGGGTTGAAAACCTATCGGCAGGTGTACGGCTTGGTGTGTATATTATGAGGATTGGAGATCTAACGTAGAAAAAGTAGAAGAAAGGGAAAGAAAACCTTTTCCTTTAATAGCTTAATTTTAAATTATAGCGTCATTGCCGCTATCCAACCAAAAGCAATCAACGGAATGTTGTAATGGAAAAAGGTTGGTATAACGGTATCTCTAATATGGTCATGTTGACCGTCGGAATTTAAACCTGATGTTGGTCCCAAGGTTGAATCTGAAGCAGGTGACCCAGCATCACCTAAGGCTGCAGCAGTCCCTACCAAGGCTACAATCGCCATTGGTGAAAAGCCAAAGGCGACAGACAAAGGCACGTAAATAGTCGCGATAATTGGAATTGTTGAAAAAGATGAGCCAATCCCCATCGTAACTAATAAACCAATAACTAACATTAGTAATGCTGCTAATGGTTTATTATCACCGATTGAAGATGATAACCCTTGTACTAAAGTATCAACGCTTCCAGTAGCCTTCATTACAGCAGCAAAACCCGCAGCGGTAATCATAATAAAGCCAATCATCGCCATCATATGTACTCCTTTAGTGAATACATCATGCGTTTCTTTCCAAGCGATAACACCACCCAATGTGAAGATAGTGAAACCAGCCAGCGAGCCAATGATCATGGAGCCTGTGATGATTTGAACTGTTAACGTCGCAATGATTGCTATAAATGCCACAATAATATGAGCAGTATTCAATTTTTTAAACTCGTTGGTTGCTTGTTGCTTTTCTTCATATACGCGAGGTTTACGGTAGCTGATGAATACAGCAGTTAACAAGCCGATAACCATACCAAGCGCCGGTAATAACATTGCTGTTGGTACTTGGCTAGCAACTATATCTAAGCCATTGTCATGTAAGTTTTTCAGTAGAATTTCGTTTAAGAAAATACCACCAAAACCAACAGGCAGCACCATATAAGGTGTCACTAGACCAAAAGTTAAAATACAAGCTGTTAAACGTCTATCAACACGCAATTTATTAAAAACCCCAAGTAGCGGTGGAATTAAAATAGGGATAAAGGCGATATGAACTGGAATAATGTTTTGCGAAGAGATAGTCATTAATAAAACAATGGTAAACACGACGTACTTGATCATGACCGAAGTAGTATGTGTTGGTGTAGTCGATTGTGTATTAAGTCGTTTAATAATTGCTTGTGATAATAAGTCAGTAATACCAGATTTAGAAATGGCAACAGCAAATGCACCAAGCATTGCATAACTTAATGCAATAGTAGCACCGCCGCCTAGACCACCTTCAAAAGCTGAGATAGTGTCTTGCACAGATAGTCCAGCAGTTAAGCCGCCTACTAATGCACTGAGGGTTAAAGCGATAACAACGTTGACTCGCATCATTGATAATATCAGCATGATACAAACTGCGAGTAAAACCGGGTTAAACATATGTCTTCCTTGTGAATACAATTGGGTGAAAGGGTAAAAATCGCAGGCATTCTACTAGATAGGTTGTACTTTTGCAGAAAAAACTACAAATAAATTTAAAGCCTCAGGTTTTACCTGATTTTAGTAGTGATTTTGGGTATATATTAGGTGATTCTAGATGATTATAGTGATTCTAGGATATATATGGTTAATTCTTGATTCTTAATAATTCTTAATAATTCTAGGACACCCATAAGTTTTCTTTTTAAATAATTCTAGGACATATATGGTCACTCTTTGTCAATCAAGATTAGATTGATTTTATTTCGTTTT